>JBILDT010000054.1:0-6669 GCA_044352485.1 Candidatus Nanopelagicaceae bacterium | reverse complement strand
AATTGGCGCTGGTTTTAGCGCATCTCTCAGCGACCACGGTGTTGCATCATCAGAAGTTGTTAAGACCGGCACCGCTGGTTACATGCAAGTTGTTGTCACTAGTGGCGAGACCATCTGGTCTATCGCTTCTGCCCTAAACACTGGTGGCCGATCTGATCTATCATCCGTCGTGGATCAGATCGTTTCAACCAATGGGCTGGCTTCAACCGACCTTGAGCCTGGAACCAAGCTCTGGGTGCCCTCTAAATAGTTGATAAATAAGATCTGACCCCCGACACGCCGCACAGCCTCCTTTAAACCCTCGAGTTTTGGTCTACAGTTCCTACTACATATAGGGGTAAGACCACGAATAAGTTCCATAAGTTGTGGTTTTCCACTATGTTAGGGCACTTACGCTTAACAGCTTAAATCGGTTGAAAAAGGGGAAATCCAAGAATGTTATGTCCATTTTGCAGAAGCGAGGACTCTCGAGTCGTCGATTCCCGCTCTGGGCAAGACGGAACCCTGATTCGCCGCCGCCGCGAATGCACCACCTGCAATCGCCGCTTTACAACCTCTGAGACCTCAATCCTGATGATCATTAAGAGATCAGGAGCTACTGAACCATTTAGCCGCGAGAAAGTTATCTCTGGTGTTTCCAAGGCCTGCCAAGGACGCCCAGTAAATGATGACGACTTAGCACTATTGGCCCAGAGAGTTGAAGAGACACTCCGCTCTGATGGCCAGGCAGAAGTAGAAGCACAAGAAGTTGGAATGGCAATCCTCGCGCCACTCCGAGAATTAGACCAAATCGCTTACTTACGCTTTGCCTCGGTATATCGTTCGTTCTCCACTCTTGAAGATTTCGAAGGTGAGATCGCACTTCTCCGCGCCGCTCCTTCAAATACAGCGAATTCCCAAGCTGTAGCAAATGATTTAAAAAGTGAAACAAGTTCAAGCAATTCAAATAACGCAAGAAAATCTTTAGTTAATTAATTACTAGCCGGAAGAAGGAAACAAGTCATGTCTATCGTCAATAAGCCAGCAGCGGGAAATAAGAAAACCCTAGGCAAGGGCCTTACTCTCGAACGAATTTATACAACTGCTGGAAAGCACCCTTATGACGAAGTGACTTGGGAACGTCGCGATGTTGTGCAGACCAACTGGAAATCAGGCGAAGTTATCTTCGAACAAAAAGGTGTGGAATATCCAGACTTCTGGTCAGTAAATGCTTCAACCATCGTTACAACAAAATACTTCCGTGGCGCAGTAGGACATGACAATCGCGAATGGTCACTTAAGCAAGTTATCGACCGCGTAGTTCTTACCTACACAAAGGCTGGAAAAGATTTCGGTTACTTCGCAACAGATGCCGATGCTGAAATTTTCGAACACGAATTAACTTGGATGCTTATGCACCAGGTCTTCTCATTTAACTCACCAGTCTGGTTTAACGTCGGAACAAATGCACCACAACAAGTTTCTGCATGTTTCATCCTCTCTGTCGATGACACAATGGATTCAATCCTCAACTGGTATCGCGAAGAAGGAATGATCTTCAAGGGCGGTTCCGGTGCTGGTTTAAACCTTTCACGTATCCGTTCTGCAAAAGAGCTTCTAAAGTCTGGTGGAACAGCTTCTGGTCCAGTTTCATTCATGCGCGGTGCAGATGCATCAGCAGGAACAATCAAGTCAGGTGGCGCAACCCGCCGCGCAGCAAAGATGGTTGTTCTAGATGTAAACCACCCAGATATCGAAGAATTCATCGAGACCAAGGTCCGCGAAGAAGACAAGATTCGCGCACTTCGCGATGCTGGCTTCGACATGGATCTCGGAGGCAAAGACATTATTTCCGTACAGTACCAAAACGCTAATAACTCAGTTCGCGTATCAGATGAATTCATGCGCGCATATGAGAACAACGAAAAGTTTGGTCTGGTTGCTCGTGCTTCAGGTGAAGTTATCGAAACTGTCGAAGCTCGCGAACTATTCCGCAAGATGGCAGAAGCAGCTTGGGCATGTGCTGATCCAGGAATTCAATATGACGACACAATCAACGAATGGCACACAAACCCAGAGACCGGTCGAATCAATGCATCGAACCCTTGCTCTGAATACATGTCACTTGATAATTCATCATGTAACTTGGCATCACTAAACCTTCTAAAGTTCCTAGAATCAAATGGTTCATTCGATGCAAAGAACTTTGTTAAGGCAACTGAATTAATCATCACTGCAATGGATATCTCGATCTGCTTCGCAGATTTCCCAACAGCTCCAATCGGTGAGACAACTCGCAACTACCGCCAACTAGGTATCGGTTATGCAAACCTTGGTGCGCTACTTATGGCTTCAGGTCTTGCTTACGATTCAGATGGTGGCCGCCAACTAGCTGGCGCAATCACATCTCTTATGACCGGAACTTCATACCGACGCTCTGCAGAACTTGCCGGAATCGTTGGACCATATGCTGGTTTCGCTCGCAACGCACAAGCACACACTCGCGTAATGAAGAAGCATGCAAATGCTTCAGCATCTGCAAAGAGCGTTACTTCACTAGATCAAGATGTCTGGCAAGTAGCGAATAAAGAGTGGGAGAAGTGCCTCGAGATTGGCGATAAGAATGGCTGGCGTAACGCGCAAGCATCAGTTCTTGCACCAACCGGAACTATCGGCTTGATGATGGATTGCGATACAACAGGTATCGAGCCAGACCTTGCTCTAGTTAAGTTTAAGAAGCTTGTCGGTGGCGGTTCAATGCAGATCGTTAACCAGACAATTCCACAAGCACTTAAGAAGCTTGGATATTCAGATGAGACCAACGAAGCAATCGTTGAATACATCGCAGAGAACGGAAATATCATTGATGCACCTGGCCTAAAGCCTGAGCACTATGACATCTTCGACTGCGCAATGGGTATCCGTTCAATCTCAGCAATGGGCCACGTAAAGATGATGGCTGCATGTCAACCATTCCTATCTGGTGCAATCTCTAAGACAGTTAACCTGCCTTCAGATGCAACAGTTGCTGAAATCGAAGAGGTTTACTACGAAGGTTGGAAGCTTGGCCTAAAGGCGCTCGCGGTTTATCGCGACAACTGTAAGGTCGGACAACCACTATCTGATTCAAAGGGTGCACCAACAGATGCTGTTGCAGATGCAATCCACCCAACTGCTACACGTAAGCGTCTACCTAAGTCACGCCCATCAATCACAACATCATTTATGGTTGGCGGCGCCGAGGGTTACATGACAGCTGGTGCATATGCAGATGGCGCACTTGGTGAAGTATTCCTAAAGCTTGGCAAGCAAGGTTCAACACTTGCCGGTGTAATGGATGCCTTCTCAATCGCAGTATCAATCGGTTTGCAATACGGAGTTCCACTAGAAACTTTCGTAGAGAAGTTCACTAACCTGCGCTTCGAACCAGCTGGTATGACAGATGATGCAGATATCCGCATGGCGCAATCCATGATGGATTACATCTTCCGTCGCTTAGCACTTGATTACTTACCATTTGAATCACGTAGCGCGATGGGTCTTTACACATCATCAGAACGCCAACGTGCACTAGATACTGGTGAATACACACCAGATCCTTCAGCGATTAAAGAGATCGTTGCAGCTGCAGCGCAATCAGCATCTTTCAAACCAGTGGGAAAAGCACCGGTCCAAGTAAAGATTGAAAGCGCACCTGCAGAAGGCAACGGCGTTGGTTCTTCAATGGAACTCTTCGAAAAGATGAGCGGCGTTAAATCAGATGCACCTCTCTGCATGACATGCGGAGTAAAGATGCGTATGGCTGGTTCATGCTTCGTCTGCGAAGGTTGCGGCAATACTTCAGGATGTTCATGATCTGAAAGTAAATAAGTAATTTAAGCCCTCTGCGAAAATGCAGAGGGCTTTTTACTTTGAATCAAGTTGTCGGACAACTTACCGTTTACCAAAAGCAGCATTTGAACTAGGATTACCTTAGATTTTAAAGAAATTCACCGAAGTTAAGGAGCGCCCAATGGCTAATGTTTCTCAGGTAAAAGCAGTCCTAGATCGACTGAAAATCGAAACGCCATCTTGGGCATATGGAAACTCTGGAACTAGATTCAAAGTTTTCGCACAACCAGGTGTTCCACGCGATCCCTTCGAGAAAATTGCCGATGCCGCTCAAGTAAATAAATACACCGGAGCCGCGCCAAGTGTTGCCCTACATATCCCATGGGACAAGGTCGAGGATTACGCAAAACTTGCTGCACATGCCAGAGAACTTGGTGTTGTTCTGGGAACGATAAATTCAAATACTTTCCAAGATGATGAATACAAGTTGGGATCAGTCTGTAACCCCGATCCAAAGATTCGCGATCGTGCGGTTGCCCACCTTTTAGATTGCATCGATATTATGAATATAACTGGTTCTCAAGATCTGAAATTATGGTTTGCAGATGGCACAAACTATCCGGGCCAAGACAGCATCGTCGAACGTCAAGATCGATTGGCCGAGTCACTTTCTCAGACCTACAAGGCGCTTGGTGCAAACCAGAGAATGCTCTTGGAATACAAATTCTTCGAGCCAGCTTTTTATCACACCGATGTTCCAGACTGGGGAACTTCATTAGTTCACTGTCTAGCCCTTGGCGAAAAAGCTTGGGTCTGTGTTGATACCGGCCACCATGCACCAGGGACAAATATTGAATTCATTGTTGCAAGCTTGCTTCGCGCAAAACGGCTTGGCGCTTTCGACTTTAATTCACGTTTCTATGCTGACGATGATTTAATCGTTGGCGCTGCTGATCCATTCCAATTGTTTAGAATTATGCACGAAGTTAATGTCGGCGGCGGTTTTGATGTAGGGACTCCGGTTTCATATGTTCTAGATCAATGCCACAACATCGAAGCGAAGATTCCTGGTCAAATTCGCTCAATCATGAATGTTCAAGAGGCAGTCGCTAAAGCGGTATTTGTTGATCAAGATGCACTCAAAGCGGCACAAAAGAGCGGTGATGTTCTTGCAGCGCATGAAGTTTTGATGGATGCCTTCAACACCGATGTTCGTCCAATGATTCGCGAATGGCGTGAAGCAAAGGGAATTGATGGCGAACCAATGAAGGCTTATGCAAAAAGTGGATATGCCGAGAAGATTGCCGCTGAACGTATTGGTGGAAACCAAGCTGGGTGGGGTGCTTAGTCTTGACTGACAAAGTTGTTAAAGATTTACTTGAACGCAGCAATCGCTTAGGTTCAAATCCAAAGTTCACAAATTACGCCGGCGGAAATACCTCGGCAAAGGGCAGCGCAACTGATCCATTAACTGGTGCTCAAGTTGAAGTCCTTTATGTAAAGGGTTCTGGCGGAGATCTTGGAACTTTAACCGAGAAGGGTCTAGCAACTCTTTATCTAGATCGACTTCGTGGAATGACCGCGGTCTATCGCGGATTAGATCATGAAGATGAAATGGTTCACCTCTTTGATTTCTGTGCATTTGGTAAGGGCGGTGCGGCTCCAAGTATCGACACCGCAATGCACGGTTTAGTTGAACAAGAACATGTTGACCACCTGCATCCAGATTCAATTATTGCCCTTGCCACATCAAAAGATGGCCGCGAATTAACGAAGAAGTGTTTTGGTGATGAAATTCTCTGGGTTGACTGGCGACGTCCAGGATTTGAACTTGGATTAGATATTTCTAAAATTGCTAAGGAGAATCCCAAAGCACACGGTTGCGTATTGGGCGGGCATGGCTTAACAACTTGGGGTGCCACAAGCAAAGAGTGCGAAGAGCGTTCGGTTGCGGCAATCTTGAAGGCCGAGAAATTTATAGCAGAAACCGGAAAGAAAGATCCCTTCGGAAAAGTTATTGCCGGGCGTAATCCACTCGCAAAGGCGGATCGTCAGGCGAAGGCGGCAAAACTTGCACCAACACTTCGCGGCATTGCATCTAAAGACAATCGCATGGTTGGCCACTTCAATGATTCAGATGAGGTCTTAGATTTCTTAAATAGTGAAAAGCTAGAAGAGCTTGCGGGAAAAGGCACATCCTGTCCAGATCATTTCTTACGCACCAAAATCTCACCACTCGTAATTGATTTAGATTCAAATACCGAAGTTGAAAAAATCATTACCAGAGCCAATGAATTACATGTCGCATATCGTGCCAAATACACCGCTTACTACAACAAATATGCAACTAAAGATTCACCTGCAATTCGAGGCGCAGATCCACTGATCATTTTGGTGCCTGGCGTCGGAATGTTTAGTTATGGCAAAGATAAGCAAACCGCACGAGTGGCTGGCGAATTTTATGTGAATGCAATCAATGTAATGCGCGGCGCCGAAGCTATTTCTGCCTATTCACCAATTTCAGAATCAGAGAAGTTCAATATTGAATATTGGGAACTCGAAGAAGCAAAGCTACGTCGGATGCCAAAGCCAAAACCACTTCAGGGGCGAATCGCACTGGTTACAGGTGGGGGATCTGGAATCGGAAAGGCAACGGCTATGCGGCTAGGCGCTGAAGGCGCCTGTGTGATTATTGCTGATCGTGATTTAACATCTGCTCAAAGTGTTGCGACTGAACTTGGCGGCCCAGATAAAGCTATTGCAGTTGCGGTTGATGTGACAGATGAAGCACAAGTTAGTGCTGCTATTGATGCCGGTGTTCTTGCCTTTGGTGGCATTGATTTAGTCGTAAACAATGCT
>JBILDT010000053.1:0-6764 GCA_044352485.1 Candidatus Nanopelagicaceae bacterium | reverse complement strand
AGATCGGATTCGCCAAGCCAAACTATATTTGCTGTAAAGCGATCTGCCGGTTGTTTTGCATTTGATGCGAGATGAAGAACGTCACCACGAGCAGCATCCACTTCTGGTTCGAGAACAATATTTAACGTCTGCTCATGTCCTGCGGTTGCTAACTCACCATCAAAAGTCACCATCTTCGAAATCGTTGCACGCTTCTTGCTTGGCAAGATAACAACTTCATCACCTACATTGAACTTTCCATTTACCAATGTGCCGGCTAATCCACGGAAGGTATCCACGCGGGAGATATATTGAATTCCAAAGTGGGGGCTAGTCATTGAATCTTCAGCAAGATCCTGGTTTTGAATATATTCAAGAAGCGTTGGCCCGGTATACCAATTCATGTTCTCGCCTTTGAAAACTACATTATCGCCGATAAGTGCACTAACCGGAATAATTGCATGTTCGTTCAAATTCAGACGGGCTACCGCAGGAGCTATTTGTGCAGAAATCTCTGCAAATTTCTCCTTGGAATAATCAAACATATCCAATTTGTTAATTACTATTGCAACCCTACTTACTCCCATTAGCGCGCAGATTGTTAGGTGTCGAAGAGTTTGTGGTCGAACTCCTCGCGCCGCATCTAACAGCACTAAAGCTACATCTGACCGCGAAGCGGCAACAGCCATATTTCTTGTGTATTGCTCGTGGCCTGGTGCATCGGCGATAATTAATCTGCTGCCATTTAAAAGTGTCATGGAACGGTATGCGACATCAATCGTGATTCCTTGTTCGCGTTCAGCTTCAAGCCCATCAGTTAAAAGTGAGAAATCAATCTCCCCGGCTGCAATTGTTGAACCTCCACGACGGACGCTTCTAGCTGTTGCGACAGTGTCGTGCGGGATGCTGTCAGTCTCTACCAGCAGGCGGCCAATTAGCGTTGATTTTCCATCGTCAACACTGCCGCAAGTTAAGAGGCGGATCACTGGTTTTACTTTTGAGGTAGCCATTAGAAATAGCCCTCAGTTTTCTTCTTCTCCATAGAATCTTCTTTATCGCCATCAATTAACCGCGTTGCGCGCTCTGAAAGTTTCACTTCAGAAACTTCTTCAAGGACTTCGGAAATTGTTGTAGCAGTTGATTCAACTGCGGCAGTAAGGGGATAGCAACCCAAAGTTCTAAATCTAATTAAACGATTCTCTGGAACTTCACCATTTATCAATGGGAATCGCTCATCATCAACCATGAGCATCTGGTCGCCGCGCCAAACAACTGGCCGTTCTTTTGCGAAGTAGAGCGGATTAATTGGAATTTGATTAAGGCTGATGTAGTTCCAAACATCTAACTCGGTCCAATCGGAAATTGGAAATACTCGCATGGATTGATCTGGGCGAAGCCTGGTGTTGTAAGTTCGCCAAAGTTCGGGACGTTGTTCTCTGGGATTCCAGCGATGTCCAGCTTCGCGAACGCTGAAGATCCTCTCCTTTGCTCTGCTCTTCTCTTCATCTCTGCGAGAGCCGCCAATTGCTGCATCAAATCCATATTTATCCAAGGCCTGTCTAAGTCCGACAGTTTTCATGATTCGGGTGTACTCCGAAATACCACGTGTAAATGGAGTGACGCCTTCTTTCACGCCATCTTGATTTGTATGGACAATCAAATCTAAACCGTACTTAGCTGCAATTTCATCTCGAAATGAAATCATCTCTTTAAATTTCCAAGTTGTGTCTATATGCAAAAGTGGGAATGGAATAGGAGCTGGATAAAAAGCTTTCCGTGCGAGATGCAATAAAACGGAGGAGTCTTTTCCTATCGAATAAAGCATTACTGGTTTAGCGAAGCCGGCAGCCGTCTCTCGAAGAATCTCAATTGATTCATTTTCGAGAGCCTTAAGAATTTGCGGAGAACTCTGCACCATTGAATCTTAGTAATTTGAGCGGAGAATCTTGCAAAAAAAGCTTGTGCGCCGCTATTTTTTAGCTAAATGCTCAGTTAGCCTCGCCGCCGTAGCAACAACGGCAGCGGCATGAATCCGACCTGGTTGGCGTCCTAATCTTTCAACTGGCCCACTGATACTTACGGCAGCGATAACTTTGTTATTTGGACCACGCACTGGCGCCGAAACTGATGCAACTCCAGCTTCGCGTTCTCCCACAGATTGTGCCCAGCCACGACGCCGAACAGCTGCAAGTGATGCAGCAGTAAATTTTGAATTTGCCAAAGCCCTATGGAGTTTGTCAGCATCTTCCCAGGCAAGAAGTATTTGGGCTCCAGATCCTGCTTGCATTGTTAACACTGTTCCAGTTGGAACCGAATCTCGAAGTCCAGATAAGCGTTCTGCAGTAGCAACACAGATTCGTTGGTCGCCTTGACGCCGATATAACTGAGAACTTTCACTGGTCGCATCACGCAGTGCGCTAAGCGCAGCACCAGCAACAGCTAATAAACGATCTTCGCCAGCGGCGGATGCGAGTTCGGAGGAGCGAAGGCCAAGGACAAATCGGCCAGCGTAATCCCGAGAAACCATACGGTGGAATTCGAGGGCGACGGCCAATCGGTGGGCAGTTGGGCGGGCAATTCCGGTTGCGGCCACGAGTTCAGATAATGAATGCGGGCCAGCTTCTAGGCATGCAAGGATCTTTACGGCTTTATCTAATACGCCAACTCCGCTATTCTTCTTGTCCACGATGTAATACTGGCATCTCAACATTTGAAATGCAAGTCTTATTGGAAAAAGTTAAGGGGCAGTAATGGGAAAGACGTTAGCCGAAAAGATTTGGGCTGATCATATTGTTCGCCAGCATGAGGGCGAGCCAGATTTAATTTATATTGATCTGCATTTGATTCACGAAGTAACAAGTCCACAGGCATTTGATGGTCTTCGTTTAGCTAATCGCAAAGTTCGCCGCCCTGAATTAACTATTGCAACCGAGGATCACAACGTCCCAACCCTAAATATTGATAAACCAATTGCAGACCCAGTTTCCAAGTTGCAGGTTGATACCTTGCGTAAGAACTGTGAAGAATTTGGAGTTCGCCTGCACTCACTTGGTGATGTTGAACAGGGAATTGTTCACGTTGTAGGCCCACAGCTGGGCATAACTCAACCAGGCATGACAATTGTCTGTGGTGATTCACATACCTCAACCCACGGCGCATTTGGTGCACTTGCATTTGGTATTGGAACTTCAGAGGTAGAGCATGTTCTGGCTACCCAGACCCTGCCACTTGTTCGTCCAAAAACTATGGCTATCAACGTCGAAGGCAAGCTAAAGCCAGGCGTTACTAGCAAAGACATTATTCTGGCAATCATCGCAAAAATCGGAACTGGCGGCGGTCAAGGTTATGTTCTGGAATACCGTGGCTCTGCAATTCGTGCGCTTTCAATGGAATCTCGAATGACAGTTTGCAATATGTCGATTGAAGCCGGAGCCCGCGCTGGCTTAATTGCACCAGATGAAATTACCTTCGAATACCTAAAGTCAAAGCCACACGCACCTAAGGGCGCCGATTGGGATGTTGCAGTTTCTTATTGGAAAACACTGCAGAGCGATTCGGATGCGAAGTTTGACGTTGAAATCTCGCTAAATGCCGATGATCTTGAACCATTTGTAACTTGGGGAACTAACCCAGGACAAGGACTTCCACTTAACTCAAAGGTTCCAAACCCTGCAGAAATCAGCGATCCTGAAGCTAGAGGTGCTGCAGAACGCGCCCTTACTTACATGGGACTTATTGCAGGCACACCACTTAAAGAGATAAAGGTAGACACTATCTTTTTAGGTTCTTGCACAAATGGCCGGATTGAAGATTTGCGATCTGCTGCTGATGTTCTTAAGGGAAAGCGAATTTCCAAAGAAGTGCGGATGTTGGTTGTGCCAGGATCTGCGCGCGTTAGATTGCAGGCCGAAAGTGAAGGTTTGGATAAAGTCTTTCTAGATGCTGGAGCTGAATGGCGCACTGCAGGTTGTTCAATGTGTTTGGGAATGAATCCTGATCAACTTGCTGTTGGCGAGAGATCTGCTTCTACATCAAATAGAAACTTTGAAGGCCGCCAAGGTAAAGGCGGTCGCACCCACTTAGTAAGTCCACTAGTTGCAGCAGCCACTGCAATTCGAGGCACTCTTTCCTCACCGGCAGATTTGTAAGGAGAAATATCATGGAGAAATATTTAAGCCACACCGGAAGCGTTCTTCCGCTCCGTCGAAGCAATGTTGATACCGATCAAATCATTCCTGCGGTATACCTGAAGCGCGTAACCAAGAGCGGCTTCGAAGATGGCCTCTTTGGCGCCTGGCGCAATGACCCAGAGTTTGTTTTGAACAAACCAGAATTTGCTGGTGCAACGATTCTGGTTGCAGGTGTCGATTTTGGAACTGGTTCATCTCGCGAGCACGCAGTATGGGCACTTCAGAACTATGGGTTCAAGGTAGTTCTATCAAGCAGATTCGCAGACATCTTCCGTGGCAATTCGCAGAAGGCCGGATTGCTTACAGTTGTAATCGATCAATCAGAAATTGAGGCGATCTGGAGCGCAGTAGAAGCAGATCCTAAAACCCAAGTAAAAGTAGACCTTGAGGCGAAAACTGTGACCTACGGTTCTAAATCAATTCCATTTGCTATCGATGATTACACCAGATGGCGCTTGATGGAAGGTTTGGATGACATCGGACTTACACTCAAAAACATTGATTCTGTAAGCTCTTTTGAAGAGTCACGCCCAAGTTTTAAGCCTAAAACACTTCCTGCGCTCTCTTAATCTCAGCAAGCGATAAAACTCTAAAGTAATTATCTAGAGTTTTTCTCGCATAAAAAGTGCGCTTTTTTGCATTTGCTTTAAAAAATTAAATTCCGACACGCCACTTTATATGTAGCAAGTTATTTGTTTGCACGCGTAGATTTCTAACCACGTTAGGCGAATGTCTAACATTTACGCGTAAATAAGGGGATTTAAATGAACAAGGCCCAGTTCATCGCAGCATTGGCACCTCACTTCGGCGATAGCAAGAAGGAAGCTGCTCGTGCAGTAGATGTAGTTTTTGACACCATCGTTCGCAACATTTCAAAGGGCGAAGATGTAATGATTAACGATTTCGGTAAGTTTAAGAAAGTTGATCGCCCAGCACGTAAGGGTCGTAACCCTTTCACTGGTGAAACAATTCAAATCAAGGCAAGCAAGAAAGTTCGTTTCTTGCCAGCAAAGGCGCTGAAGGAAGTTATCTCAGGCGCACGCAAGCTTGAAGCTGCTCCAAAGCCACCTGCAAAGGTAGTTGCAAAGCCAGCTGCTAAGAAAGCTGCTCCAAAGAAAGCAGCTAAGAAGAAGCCAGCAGCTAAGAAGAAGCCAGCAGCTAAGAAGAAGCCAGCGAAGAAGGCTGCAAAGCGTCGCTAGTCGTTAAACAATTCTAAAGGGGGAGCCAGAAATGGTTCCCCCTTTTTAATGCAATTTAGTTATTGCGAATTAGGATGTAGGCATGCAATTTGAAGCACCCAGTGGCTATCCGCTTGGAACGAATAAGGCTTTTAAAATTGCGGCCACTTTTCTAATTCCACTTTTCACGATACTTACAAAACGTGATTGGCGCGGAGCCGAGAACCTTCCAAAGACCGGCCCAGTAATTGTTATTTCAAATCATCTCTCTTATGCAGATGCTCTGGTCTTTGCGCATTTTTTATATGGCAATGGCCGCGCAGTTAGATACTTAGGAAAAGATTCGGTATTTAGAATTCCTATTCTCGGGAAAATTATCGCCAGCTCTGGGCAGATTCCAGTGGCAAGAGAGTCCGACAAAGCATCACACGCCCTAGACAGTGCGCTTGGATTATTGGAAGCGGGACATTGTGTTGGAATTTATCCAGAGGGAACTCTGACTCGAGATGAAAATTTATGGCCAATGGTTGCCAAGACCGGAATTGCTCGGTTGGCAATTATCAGCAAAGCCCCAGTAATTCCGGTGGCTCAATGGGGAGATCAGAATTTACTGGCCCCGTATTCAAAGAAGGTGGTTCTTTGGAAGCGAACTAAAATTACATATCTGGCTGGGTCGCCGCTAGATTTCAGCAAGTGGGCAGGGAAAGAGGAAGATCAGGCTGCGCTTATCGAGGCCACCGCGTATGCCATGGCGGAAATTACCAAATTGTTAGAAGAAATTAGGGGAGAATCAGCGCCTAAGCAAATCTTCGATCCGCACAATTCAGATCTACCTAGAACCGGAAACTTCAAGAAGCAGAAAAGAAAAGGAATTAAATAAATGTCAAAAGTTACAGTCCTTGGTTCTGGTGCCTGGGGAACAACCCTGGCACAAGTTCTCTGTGATTCTGGCCAAGATGTTTTAATTTGGGGCCGTAATTCTGATGTTGTAAATGAGATAAATAGCAAGAATACAAATAGTAAATATCTGCCAGGTGTTGTTCTTCCTTCCCAACTTCGTGCAGGCGTCAGTATTCAAGAGGCCTTTGATTTTGGAGATTCGATTGTGCTGGCTATTCCAGCGCAATCTCTGCGTGAGAATTTATCCGGTTGGGTTAATAACTTCCCAAGTGATAAACCAGTAATTAGCACCTTAAAAGGCATTGAAGCCAAAACCCAACTTCGTATGACCGAAGTTGTCACAGAAATATTAGGAATCCCGCCAGCAAGAATTGGTTTAATTACTGGTCCAAACTTGGCAGGCGAACTCTCCTTGCGCCAACCAGCAGGCGCGGTTGCTGCATCTTCGAACGCTGAAATTTCGCAGTTAATGATTGACGCATTCACAACACCATATTTCCGAATTTATCCATCAGAA
>JBILDT010000052.1:0-6834 GCA_044352485.1 Candidatus Nanopelagicaceae bacterium | reverse complement strand
ATTACTGCACTGATCCCAGAATTTGATGATTATTTAAAGCCCGAAGCAGCGGCAGTTGCTTTTAAAGATGTGCCACAAATTAAGCTTATAGATGTTAAAGAAGCAAAACATCTATGGGTTGGCGAGCCTGCGGTCTATCGAGTTTTGACTGAAATCACTGAAATTCTCTCACCACAAAGTTTGCCCTTGCCTGCCGAAATTTAATTCTTATCAGCCTTTGGATAAACCACTTCATCAAGAATTAGCAGGACTGCGGCAGCGATTGGGACTGCAAGAATTCCACCAACTAGACCAAGAAGTGAAGTTCCGATAAGAGCAGCGATAATTGTTACGAGGGCCGGAATAGAAAGCGCACGCTTCATTACTCTTGGCGTAAGAATGTAATTCTCGAACTGCACATAAATTATGTAAGAGGCCAATGCGATAGCGGCAATCAGTGGTGACACTGTAAGAGCAATCAAGGTAACAATTGTCATGCCAATAAAGTGACCAATTAGTGGAATCAGCCCACAGACAAACACAACGAGGGCAAGTGCCGATTTGTATGGCAAATCAAGAACAAAGCTAAGCATGAAGATAAAGATGCTTGCGAAGAACGAAATTGTGATCTGCCCACCTACGAAGGCACCGACTCTGAAAATAATCGCATCGCTTATTTTTGCAACTCGCTCGCGGCGACTTGCTGGGACTAGTCGATACGCATCTTTGGTAAGCGTCGGAAGCGCGGCTAGGAAATAAAGGGTTAATACCAAAATTGTTAAGATCGAAAAAACACCAGAGATAAATGCTTTTCCGACACCAAGAACTCCGCCAAATGCTCCAATTACAAACTTCCCATCCTTGATTGAAGCTTCAACCCTATTTTGAACCGTGTCTACGATTCCATAATTGTTATTTAATTCATTAATGGTGGAGTTACTCTTTAAATCAGAGATAAGTTGCGGTGCATTATTAATCAAGGCATTAACTTGATCAATTATCAGCGGTGCTGCAATCCAAATGAATACACCAACAAATCCAATAACTAGTGAGACAGTAGCTGCTACAGCTTTAGCCCTATTTAGGCCACGTCTTTGGATAAACAAAACTGCTGGATTTAGACCCATGGCAAAGAAGAGCGAGATAATAATTAGAACAAAGACTTGGCTTGCCGAGGCGAATGCTCGAAGAAGTGTGATGGCAATTATCGCGCCAGATGCCGCCACAAACCCAAAGTAGAAGGGGTGCGAGTGATTTAGCGGCTCACCGATTTTTCCAAAGTCTTCGGGAGCAACTGCTCGTTTTTTTCTGGTTAGAGAAGGTCGCTTCATGATTGGTTTTAACTTTGCCATGGCGCTATTTTAACGTCGCGCTTAGAAAAAATAGGAGAGAATAGCCTCGTGGCTGACCTACGAATAACTGGACTAGCAGAGGAGATGTCTTCCCTTGCTCAAATGCCGTGGTCAAAGCAGCTTGAAGAGTGGCCAGAAGATTCATCACTTACAGATATGCGTGGTATTTCTCGACATATTGTGCGTTTGATAAAGGTTAATCAGAGCCAAGATTCAGCTATTTTCGCTATTAAAGAGACAGTTCCGGAATTTGCAAACCGGGAATACGCCTTACTTCGTGAGTTAAATAACCGCGAGGCCCCATGCGTTGAACCAGTAGCGGTAATCGAGAATCGCACTGATGAGCAAGGCAACGAATTACCAGCAGCGCTAGTAACGCACTATCTTCCTTTCTCACTGCCATACCGAGTAATTCTCAGTGGCGAAATTACGCCACATGAAATTACCAATATGGCTAACGCCCTTGCATTGTTATTGGTTCGACTCCATCTTCTTGGATTTTGGTGGGGAGATTGTTCGCTTTCAAATACCTTGTTTCGACGCGATGCCGATCAATTTGCGGCCTACCTTGTTGATGCTGAAACTGGAGAATTTCAAACCCGATTAACTGATGGCCAGAGAGAGCATGACTTAGAGATTTCGCTATTTAACGTTGCGGCAGAACTCGAAGATTTAAAGATCGCTGGAGTTCTGACTGCCGATATGGATCCGATACGAGCAAGTGAAGGTGTAATCAAGCGATATCGTAGACTTTGGAAGGCGCTTCGCGAACCACAAATTCTTGATCCAAATGATCGCCACGCGGTTGAAGGTGCAATGCGCCAACTTCAGGATTTAGGTTTCGCGGTTGAAGAAGTAGAAGTTTCGATTAATGGTGACAAGGGTGAATTAAAATTCCAACCCAAACTTGTGGCAGCTGGGTACCACCAAAATCGTTTACTTGAGCTGCTAGGTATCCAGGCTGAAGAGCTGCAGGCCAAGAGATTGCTTGCATCCTTTGATCGCTTCCGCGGCCGGGAAGCAACACCTAAACCACCTGTTCATGACAGCGCTCGAAGATGGCTTCGCGATACTTATCACCACGTTATGAATCAAGTGCCAAGAGAATTGCAAGATCGAGTCGAGCAAGCACAGATGTTCCATGAAATTCTGGAACATCGCTGGTATCTCGGAGAACAAGCTGGGCATGATTTAGGTCTCGATTTCGCAACCAAGGATTACATCGAAAATATCTTGCCATTTAGAACATATGTGGGCGTTACAGTTCCGGGAATTCACGAACCACCATCAAAATAGTTTGTTCTAGTTACTTGTAGATATATGTAGGATTGCGCCATGAGCTTGCCACCACTGCCAAAGAATTTTGCCAGTGCAGTAGACCTAAGCAGCCTAGGAAAGCCCGCACCAGAAGCAATTGCAACGCCGGGGATTGAAGTGAATCAAGGGAATTTAATTAGTGAAATTCTCCCCGCATCTAATCAAAAAGTTGTAATACTCATTTGTTGGTCGCCTCGAAGCACGCAGGCAGTTTCACTTCTCGAAATAATGGGCAAGTATCAAGCGGCAGATGTTTTAGGAAATGGCGAACCAGCTTGGATTTTGGGAACCGTAAATGTTGATGTCGAAACTCAGGTAGCTCAGGCACTTCAGATCCAATCTGTTCCAATTGCGATTGCAATTATCCAAGAGCAGATGGTTCCACTTTTTGAAGCGGTTCCTACCCCAGAACAAATCAGATTGGTGATTGATAAAGTTATTGGCCTAGCCGCCGAACGAGGCGTTGGGCAGGCGCTTGAAAAATCTGAAGTTATAGAAACTCCAATGGAGCCTGAGGAAATTGCGGCGATGGAGGCACTTGAGAAGAGCGATCTTGCGGGTGCAAAAGCGCAATATGAAAAGTGGTTGGCTCGCAAACCCGGAGATGCGCTTGCAAAACTTGGGTTGGCACAAACCGAATTGATAATCCGGGTGAAAGATTTAGATCCGAATGAAATTATGGTTCTTGCTGGTGCGAATCCAAATGAAGTAACAATTCAATTAAAAGCAGCTGATGTTGAAATTGCTAGTGGGCTAAATAAAGAGGCATTTACTCGTATGATTCGGCTAGTGAAGATAAGTGAAGGCGACGAGAAGAAGATTGCCCGCGAACATTTATTGCAGTTGTTCTCACTGGTAGATCCGGCTGATCCCGATCTAATTAGCGCCCGCAAAGAATTAGCTAGTGCGCTCTATTGAAAACTACATTCTCTAAGCAGGAGCGCAGAGCGCTAAATTTACTATTTTGGCCCTTCGGCATCGGTGCCATGTCTACCGCCACGAGGTTTCCAGAAATCCGAGACCAGTTAGGCATCAATAATGGAACCTTCGGAACCTACCTCAGCCTTGGCGCAATAGGTGGCGTAGTTGCATTTATTCTGGTTGGTCATTTAGTCCATTCGATTGGTGTTAAGCCAATTGTTACTATTGCAGCCACGGGATTATTTGTCTCATTGGGATTAGTGCCACACATCCAGAGCCCGATTCTTTGGTTAGTAATAAATATTCTCATCGCATTTTTCTGGGTCTCATTTCACATTGCCAATAATGCGCAGGCTATTCATAGACAGGAAGAGATTGGTGAGTTAATTCTTCCCAAACTTCATGGTCTCTGGAGCCTTGGTGCGCTTTTAACCTCGATCCTTGCAATCGTTATTACGCCTTATGTGACACTGGCTTGGCACATTGGCGTTGTCGTTGCCATTATGTGGGCATTTACTATGTATGGGGTAGTTGAGTCGACGCCATATTTCATTAAAAAGAATGAAGAGGCTGATGCCTTTCCAAATCTTTCGCCAATCGGAATTGCAAAGACTTTCAAATTCCAACCAATAATTGTTCTGGCTATGGTCCTTGCGATGCAGATTGAGTTCGCGATCCAGGACTGGTCTGCTATTTACGCTAAAGACACAATCAATATGAGTGCATCATCAAGTATCTATGGCTATGCCGTATTTATAAGCGCAATGATTATTCTAAGATTTAATGCGAAAAAGCTTGCTGCCAGGTGGAGTGAGCGCGAATTAATCACGAAGTTGCCGATACTGGGTGGCGTTGGTTTCGCAGTTTGTATCTCGCTCGGAACCTGGATCTCTGAGAGCAACCGAATCTTAGGTTTTATTGTTGCTTTAGTCGGCTTTGCATTAGCCGGATTTGGTTCATCAATTCTTGCACCAACAATTTTCGCTATATCCTTTAGAAAAACTTCACTTCCAAGTAGCGTGGTCGTTGCACAATTAGGACTCACTCAAACTATCGCAACGTTCATTGCAAAAGTGATTATCGCCTGGGTTGCTCAGGCAACATCTGTAACAGTTGCTTTAATGATTCCAGCACTCATGCTTTTAGCAACAGCCAAATTCGCGAATCTTGGAAAAGATACTAAAGATTAATTTCAGCCAGAACCTTCAGTATTTCCTGGGTCTGCAGCGCTAATATCGTTTAGACGGTACTTATCAAGAGCTTGTTGGACAACCTTCGCTTTAACCTCGCCAGCTTCGGCAAGTCTTGAAAGTGCTGCAACAACAATTGATTCGGCATCAACCTTAAAGTGGCGACGCAGCGCACCGCGGGTATCTGAAAGTCCAAAGCCATCTGTTCCAAGTGAATAGAAGTCTTGTTCAACCCAAGGTGAAATCTGATCTTGCACCGCACGCATGAAATCGCTAACTGCAATTACCGGACCATCTTGGCCGCGCAATTTCTTTGTGATGTAAGCAGATTTCTTATCATCTGGATTCAATAGATTATGACGATCGACCGCTAAGCCATCGCGACGAAGTTCGTTCCAAGAAGTTACTGACCAAACACTTGCTGCAACGCCCCAATCATCAGCGAGAAGTTGTTGCGCCTTCACTGCCCAGTTCATGGCAACGCCAGAAGCTAGAAGTTGGACCTTCTTTTTTCCGCGCTGTGCCGGAGAGTAAAGATAAATTCCCTTAAGCAGTCCATCAACATCCAAATTATCAGGTTGTGCTGGTTGAACATATGGCTCGTTATAAACAGTTAAGTAGTAATAAATATTTTCGCTGTTCTCGCCATACATCCGCTTTAATCCATCACGAACAATGTGGCCAAGTTCGTATCCAAACGCTGGGTCGTAACAAACAATTGCTGGATTGGTCGAGGCTAGAAGATGTGAATGTCCATCTTCATGTTGCAGCCCCTCGCCATTGAGCGTAGTGCGACCTGCAGTTGCACCTAAGACAAAGCCGCGGACGAGTTGATCTGCAGCGGCCCAGAATGAATCACCAGTACGTTGGAAGCCGAACATCGAATAGAAAATGTAAATCGGAATCATCGGTTCGTTGTGGGTGGAGTAGGAACTTCCCACAGCAGTGAAGGAGGCAACTGAACCTGCTTCGTTGATTCCTTCGTGCAGAATCACGCCAGAGGTTGATTCCTTGTAAGAAAGCATTAGTTCGCGATCAACTGATGTGTAGTTCTGACCATGCGGTGAGTAAATCTTCAGTGATGGGAACAATGAATCCATACCGAAGGTTCGAGCTTCGTCCGGAATGATCGGGACCAAGTGCTTGCCGATACCTGGATCTTTAATTAAATCCTTTAATAAACGAACAAATGCCATTGTTGTTGCAATCTCTTGTTGGCCAGAACCACGAGTAACTGCATCAAAAGCTTCGATTGGCGGTTGCGCAAGTGGCGCAGAATCCTTACGACGAGATGGCATCGAACCACCCAGTGCCTTACGGCGTTCCATCATGTATTTGTATTCCGGTGAATCAACACCTGGATGGTAATAAGGCGGAGCCTTGGCATCGATTTGCTCATCGGTAAGCGGAATAAACAAGGTGTCACGGAATGCTAGAAGATCTTCATGTGTCATCTTCTTCATCTGGTGAGTTGAGTTTCTGGCTTCAAAGTGTGAACCAAGAGTCCAACCCTTAATTGTCTTTGCAAGAATTACAGTTGGACGGCCATTATGTTCTGAAGCTTGCTTGTATGCAGCAAACAATTTGCGGTAATCATGCCCACCGCGCTTTAGTGCCCAGATCTTTTCATCTGACCAGTCAGCAACCATCGCAGCAGTGCGTGGATCGCGTCCGAAGAAATGTTCGCGAACATAGGCACCGGATTCGGCTTTATATGTCTGATAATCGCCATCGGTTGTCTTAGTCATCAAATCTACAAGTGCGCCTTCACGGTCCATTGCAAGAAGTTCATCCCACTCGCGACCCCAAATAACCTTGATTACGTTCCAGCCAGCACCACGAAAAATGGATTCAAGTTCCTGAATAATCTTTCCATTTCCACGAACCGGTCCATCAAGTCTCTGTAAATTACAGTTAACAACGAAAGTTAAGTTATCTAAGCCTTCGCGCGCAGCAAGACTGATTGCACCGAGAGTTTCTGGCTCATCACATTCGCCATCACCAAGAAATGCCCAAACATTTTGGTCACTCGTATCTTTAATTCCACGACCTTGCAAGTAACGGTTGTAGCGTGC
>JBILDT010000051.1:0-6840 GCA_044352485.1 Candidatus Nanopelagicaceae bacterium | reverse complement strand
AAGCTTCAAAAACCCTAAGAGCGCTCGCCCAAAGTGGAGCTCACGCTTAGAAGATCGCTGGGAGCGACGTAACTTCGAAAACTAAAGAGAACTAACGTCTGAGTAGACCTGCATTCCGCCACCCAACTGGGTGGTTTTTTTATGCCCAAAATCAGGGTGGGGAATGGGGAATTAACTTAGAAATGGGGAAATAAATGGCAGAAAATGGTGCAAAGTGGGTAGAAATGGAGTAAAGTGGTGATTGTTATCAAATCCGGGGGGATTTGAGCGTAAAAGCTAGGGGAGGTGGGGCGAAGTGTTTCTCGGTACCCACGAACCTAAACTCGATGAAAAGGGCCGCATTATCTTGCCCGCCAGATTCCGAGATGAATTAGCAAATGGACTTGTAATAACAAAAGGCCAAGAACGCTGTCTCTACGTATTTCCTAGTGGTGAATTTTCTTCAATTACTGATCGTCTGCGCCAAGCACCCGTCACCGAAAAAGCAGCACGCGATTACATGCGCGTGATGTTTGCTGGCGCACACGATGAAGTTCCAGATAAGCAAGGTCGCGTAACAATTCCAAGCGGTCTTCGCACATATGCAGGTTTAGAAAAAGACTGCGTAGTAATCGGTGCAAATACTCGCTTAGAAATTTGGGATAACGCAGCTTGGGAAAGTTATTTAGCAGATCGTGAAAAAACATTCTCTGATGTTTCATCGGAGGTGCTTCCAGGCCTTTTCTAAATTGTGGCCATCGCCGACCTCTATAACGACGCCCCTTCCCCGGCGCCGTTACCCCCAGATCCGTCGGCCGGCGATGACCAGAGTTTAGAAAAGTTAAGAAGTTGTATCAAAAAAAGTAGGAACTAGAAAGGGGGAGAAGATGCAAGATGCGTTACATATTCCAGTTGCGCTAGATCGCTGTATTGCTCTGCTCTCTCCTGCAATTGAAGCTAAAGAGAACCCAGTAATTGTTGATGCAACTTTGGGTCTAGGTGGACATACAAAAGCTTTGCTAACTAAATTTCCTAATCTAAAAGTTGTCGCACTAGATCGTGACTTAAGTGCTATCTCAATTGCCACAAGTAATTTGAGCGAACATATTGATCGCGTTGAAATTATTCATGCAGTTTATGACGAGCTAGATATTGTTCTAGCAAAACTAGGTATTGCAGAAGTTGATGGGATTCTCTTTGATCTTGGAGTTTCTTCAATGCAACTAGATCAAGCCGATAGAGGCTTTGCTTATTCGCAAGATGCACCGCTTGATATGCGGATGGACCAGAGCACTGGACCAAGTGCACTAGATATCTTAAATACTTATTCATACGGTGAATTGGTTCGAGTAATTCGAAACTATGGCGAAGAGAAATTTGCTACCAAGATTGCAGACAACATTATTAAAGCCCGTGAAAGTCAGATTTTAAAAACCACCAAAGATTTAGCAGAACTGGTTAAGAACAGTATTCCTGCGCCAGCACGTCGCACCGGTGGCAATCCAGCAAAGCGAACATTTCAGGCACTACGAATCGAAGTCAATCAGGAGCTCGCAGTTTTAGAGCGGGCGATTCCCAAGGCAATCAGCGCGATAAAAATCGGTGGCCGCTTAGTAGTCATGTCTTATCAATCGTTGGAAGACAAGATTGTAAAGCGAGCATTTGCTGAAGTTGTCGGCTCGAATTCACCGCTTGGACTTCCATTCGATCTTCCTAATTCTGCTGCAAGTTACAAATTAATTATTAGCGGCAGTGAAGGCGCAAGCGCATCTGAAATTGAGATTAATGCCAGAGCGCAATCGATGCGACTTCGTGCTTTGGAAAGAGTGGCTGCGTAATGGCGATCCTTACTCTTCCACCATTAATTAGGCCTCGTCTGCGTCCAGTTCGGGCACTTGATAAGACCAGAGAAACTGAAGTTTTAACCTCTTCACAGAAGCTTGATACTCGCAAATTTCTGCTGCTTATGGCAAGTGCTGTGACCCTAAATCTTCTGGTAATCGCCGGAATAAATATTTTGATGACCCAAGATGCCTTCACCCTTCAAGAACTCAAGAGTCAGAGAAATACAGCGGTGGATCAGAAGGATGCGATTCTAAATCTAGTGAATGAGAAGAATTCTCCAGTAAATCTCTCGAAAGCTGCGATTGAACTAGGAATGAAGCCAGCAAATAAAATTGGCTATTTAACCTATTCAGAAAAAGTGGTGACTCAGTGAGCCACAATGCGATTGTTCATAAACGGATCCGAACCTTATTAGGTGTGACATTTGTGCTATTTGGGGTCATTGTTGCGCAGTTATTCTCAGTTCAGGTTGTAAGAGCGGGCGCAATCAGTGAACGAGCTGCAAACGAACTTCTACGAACATCGACGTTGCTGGCACCGCGCGGCGTGATAAGCGATGTGAACGGCGTTGAACTTGCACGGAGTGTCGCCGCAATCACGATTGTTGTAGATCAAACTCAGATAACTGATCCAAAACTAACTGCGCAGATAACAAGTCCAGTTCTGAAAATCGAAGAAGATGAACTTGTTGATTTATTTACTGGGACGCTACGCTATAAAATCATTGTAAAAAATGGTAAACCTGTAATGTGGAGTGAGTTACAAAATGTTATTTCAAATTACAACACCGAAGTTTTGAAAGAAAAAAACGGATTATCTAAGCGAATTGTGGGCTTCTTTTCAGAGCGGGGATATGTAAGAGAATATCCAACTGGAACTTTGGCATCATCACTTATCGGCTTCATTAATCATGAAGGTGTGGGCGCTGCCGGAATTGAAAGTAGTTTAAATCGCCAACTCTCAGGGCAAAATGGTGAGTATGTCTATGAGAACGGTGCTGGAACAATTATTCCGGGGTCGGCAAGAATTAGAACTGAGGCAAAAACTGGAACATCGGTTCGGCTTACAGTCGATCGGGATATTCAGTGGGTCGCACAAGATGCAATAAGCAAAGCGGTAAAGAGCTCAAGGGCAATATCCGGAACTGTAATTGTCATGGATCCAAAAACTGGGGCAATAATTGCGCAAGCGAGTGCGCCGACATTTGATCCAGCAAAACCAATAACTGGTAATTTGAATGTAATTAGGAATCCAGCTGTGCAAGATGTTTACGAGCCAGGATCAACTGGAAAAGTTATTACCTATGCTGCAGCGTTAGAAGAGAAACTACTAAACCCAAATACTGTTTACACGGTTCCTTACTCAATGAAGGTTGCTGGAAGTAAGTTTTCTGATCACGAGCGCCATCCCGTGCAGCGCCTTACTGCAACTGGATCACTTGCAGTCTCAAGTAATACTGCCTCGATAAAAATTGGCCAACAACTTGGAAGCAATAAGTTGTATCAATATCTAACCGACTTTGGCTTTGGAAAAAGCACGGGCTCACATCTGCCTGGTGAGTCTGCAGGCTTATTACGTCCAGTCGATGATTGGTCTGGAACCTCGCTACCGACATTCTCATTTGGACATGGCTATTCAGTAACTTCACTGCAGGCAACTAGCGTTTTTGCAACAATCGCAAATGATGGAGTTCGAGTTACTCCAACTGTTGTTGCAGGAACAACTGATGCAAGTGGAAATTACATTCCAGCAAAGAATCAGCAGACCAAGCGAGTAGTAAGCGCCGAAACTGCAAGAGAAATTCGCAAAATGCTTGAAAGCGTAGTTTCACCAAGTGGAACTGCCCCAACTGCTGCGATACCGGGCTATCGAGTTGCCGGCAAAACCGGAACTGCAAATCGTTTTGATTCAAGCTGTTCTTGCTATAGCGGATACACCGCCTCGTTTATCGGGTTTGCCCCAGCAGATAAGCCGGCATACGTAGTGAGCGTTGCAATTCAAGATCCCCAAGGAATGCACTGGGGTGGCGCACTTGGTGGTCCAGTTTTCGCAGAGGTCATGAAGTTTGTTTTGCAGTCAAAACATATTGCGCCATCTACTACTAAATTTAAGGCATATCCTCTAACCGAAGCTGCACTTAAGAAAAGCGCGATTGCAAAATGATCCGGCCAGTTTCTGATTATGTGAAATCTGTTTCAGAACTAGCGAACTTCATTGGAATTCAATCTGATTTGAAGTTGGACTTTACTGGCATCACCTCAGATTCAAGAAGCGTTGCAAGTGGCGATTTATTTGTTGCACTTCCTGGTTCAAACTCGCATGGTGCCCGATACATAGATGAGGTAAAGGCAAGTGGCGCGGTTGCCGTAATTACGGATGAGGCCGGTGCAACACTTATAGGAGAAAAGCTGCCAGCCATTGTTATCTCTAATCCACGTCGGATTCTGGGCGATATTTGTTCATGGTTTTATGGATCTCCTTCCAGTTCTATTCAGTTAATTGGGATCACCGGGACAAATGGGAAAACTACTACAACCACAATTCTTAATCAGATTCTCAAATTAGCTGGTAAATCAACAGGGCTAATTGGAACAATCGGAATCGAAATCGGACCAGAAAAGATTATGGCAAATTACACGACGCCAGAAGCGTCAGAGCTGCAAAGTCTTCTAGCAACAATGCGCGAGCGTCACATCGCTTATGTTTCGATGGAGGTAAGTAGCCATGCTCTAGAGGCGCTCAGAATTGCTGGAACAAAATTTAGTGCGGTTGGATTTACAAATCTCACCCAGGATCATTTAGATTTTCATGGGGATATGGCGAGTTACTTTTCAGCAAAATCAAAGCTTTTTGCAGCGCAATATAGCGATCTGGGCTTTATCAATCTTGATGATACGTATGGCAGAAAATTGTATGAGAATCGAAACATTCCAATGATTTCGCTCGCTAGAGAGAATCGAGAGGCGCAGTGGCACTTTGAACGCATTGAACCGACAACTCGAGGCTATTCAGTTGCGATTCGTGGAACTGGTGGAATTTTAATTGAAGGTGATTTCAATTTAATTGGCGATCACAATCTTGATAATCTCTTGATGGCGGTAGCAATTGCAGCGCAATTAGAGATTGACCCACTAGTAATCGGCAACAGCCTCTCGCAACTAAAGGGCGCTGCTGGTCGATTAGAGAGCGTTGAAATTGGGCAGAAATTCTTAGCGTTGATCGATTATGCGCATACACCTGATGCAGTCACGAGAATTCTGGCGACTCTGCGAAAATCTGTAAGTGGCAGAATCATTGCAGTTCTCGGATGTGGTGGCGACAGAGATAAAGCAAAGCGTCCGATTATGGGAAGAGAGTTACTGGAAGGTTCTGACTTAGCAATATTCACCAGCGATAATCCAAGAAGTGAAGCGCCGGCGAGTATTTTGGCCGAAATGACTGCAGGCTTAAAACTCAGAGAGAATAGCGTGACACTTGTTGATCGACGCGAAGCTATAGCTTTTGCTGTTGCCAGTGCAATGCCAGGGGATTGCGTTGTTGTTCTTGGTAAGGGTCATGAATCGGGCCAGGAAATTTCTGGAAGAAAATTTGTATTTGACGATCGCATCGAGCTAGCCCGGGCAATTGAGGAGCTGGCATGATTGAACTTACCTTAAATCAAATCGCAGAGATTGTTGATGGCGAAGTCATAAATTCTGATGGGACACAGACCACTTCGGCATTTCCGGTTATAAATTCAAGTCATGCTACGAGTGACACATTCTTTGCTGCGTTTGTCGGCTCTAATGTAGATGGCCACGACTTTATCGAGGATGCCATGGCTAAGGGTGCGCAGTTTGCACTGGTAACCAAGAATTGTTCGGCACCAGCAATTAAAGTGCAAGATGTTCGAAAGGCTTTAAGTGATTTGGCAATCTATGTGCGAGACAAGCTAGAGAATTTGAAGGTTATCGGAATCACGGGTTCGCAAGGAAAGACAACCACTAAAGATTTACTGAAGCATATCTTGGCAGTCTCTGGCGAGACAGTTGCACCTGAAGAATCTTTAAATAACGAACTCGGAGTGCCGCTATTGATTCTGCGTTGCACGAAGGCCACAAAGTATTGCATCGTCGAGATGGGGGCCCGCCATGTCGGTGATATCTCGCACCTAGCCGACATTGCTAAACCTCATGTTGGGGTTGTGCTCACAGTTGGAACCGCGCACCTTGGTGAATTCGGTAGCCGTGAATTAATCGCTACGGCTAAATCTGAATTGATTACTTCACTTGCGGCAGGCGCAACTGCAATTTTAGGAACATATGACGAGTTCACCCCAAAGATGATCGTTCCATCTGGCGTTAAGCGAATTCTTTTTGGCGAGAAATCAACATGCGAGGTTAGAGCTGCTGATTTAGAGGTGCGAGAGGGAAGAGCGCATTTTGACTTAGTGACACCTGATGGAAGAGCAGCTGTAGGACTACAACTTTTAGGTATGCATCAAGTTTCAAATGCGTTGGCGGCGGCTGCCGTTGCAACTGCGCTTAAGATTCCGATAGAAACTATTTCAGCTGCGCTTTCGACAGCTGAGGTTTCAAGTAAATGGCGTATGGAGATTTCTGAAGTTGGCGAGATCACCTTAATAAATGATTCCTACAATGCGAATCCAGAGAGTATGGCTGCGGCACTTCGAACTTTGGCGCTGGTTTCGCAGGAAAGTGGGGGTGTTAGTTGGGCAATTCTGGGCAAGATGCAAGAACTCGGCGAGTCATCCGCTGCCCAACATGCCGCAATTGGCAGACTCGTCTCGGAGATTGGAATCGACAATCTAGTTGTCATTGGAATCAAGGACTATCTCAAGGATTTAGATTCAATGGAAGATGGGGGATCGAGTGAAGTGCACTACTTCGATACCAAATCCGAAGCACTCGCTATCGTCGAACACTTTGCTCCAGGAGATGTCGTTTTGATGAAGGCTTCACGATCTGAGGAATTCAACTTGCTCGCTGATTTGATTAAAGAGAGATTACAGGAGGC
>JBILDT010000050.1:0-6886 GCA_044352485.1 Candidatus Nanopelagicaceae bacterium | reverse complement strand
ACCACTTGGATCAACCCAGCGATCATAAATTCCGGCGAATGCAAGTGACTTTCCTTGGATATCAGATTGAATAAAGAAGGGCTGTTTGCTCTCATATTTTCCAAGTTCAGTTGCCCATTCATAATATCCAGATGCGGGAATTAAACAGCGTCGAGATTTAAATGCACTTCGAAAAGTTGGTTTCTCATGAACGCTTTCACTTCGGGCATTAATCGCTTGTGATTGTGACCGAACTGCTTCGCTTCGATCTTTGCTCCAAGGTGCAATCATTCCCCAGGAAAGCGTTGCTAATTCACGACGATTCTCACTTACATCCTCCCTAACATCCCTAATATCCCTAATCACATATATCTCGCGGGTTGGTGCAATATTCCAATCTGCAGGAAGTGCCGATGGAATGCTGTTTGTTGTGATTTCAAATTCTTCAATCAATTCGCCAGCTGATTTAACTAGGGCATATCTTCCGCACATAACGGCAAGAATACCTGCTGAGGTAGGCTTGCGCGGTGAGCAAAAAAATTGGATCTAGCGCTGAAGATTTATGGCGCGCACCCTTTCGGGGAAATAATCCAATCAACGCCGCAATAACAATTCCAGGTTCAAAATCTGCTACAAATCGCGCACTTGTTCTGGCAGCGCTTGCAAAAACACCATCGACTTTAAGAAAGCCGTTACATTCTCGTGACAGCGCGCTAATGATTGCTGGACTTAAGGCAATTGGTTGCGCAATTACGGAAGAGCCAGATGGTGATTTGCAAATAACTCCCGGAAAATTCTTTGGCCCTGCAAGTGTTGATGTTGGAAATGCTGGAACCGTGATGCGCTTCTTGCCACCTGTTGCAGCACTTGCCAATGGCTTGATTCACTTTGATGGCGATGCCAGATCACACGAGCGACCTGTTGGGCCAGTAATTCGCGCACTTGAAGAGTTGGGCGTAACCATCGAGCATGGAGGCAAATACTCTCTTCCCTTAACTATTAATGGAAGCGGTGCAATTAAAGGTGGCACGCTCGAAATCGATTCCTCGGCTTCTAGTCAATTTATCTCGGCTTTATTGCTGATTGGTCCCGCGACTCAAACTGGAATTACGATAAAAGATATTGGAAAGACTCTGCCATCTCTGCCTCATATCGAAATGACAATTGCGATGTTGAAAACATTTGGTGTAAAAATTGAGAGCAAAGTTAATGAAAATGGCCAGCGCGAATGGCGAGTCGAGCCTGGTGAATTAGCTGGCAAAGATTTAGTAATTGAACCGGATCTCTCAAATGCTGCTCCCTTTATGGCAGCTGCGATGATTTGTGGTGGCGAAGTCGTGATTTTAGATTGGCCAAAGAAGACAGCCCAACCAGGTGATCAACTTAGAAATATCTTTACCCAAATGGGTGCCAAAATTGAATTTGCCGGAAATGATTTAAAGGTTTCTGGCACTGGAAAAATTCATGGAATTGATATTGATCTGCATGATGTCGGTGAACTAACTCCTTCAATTGCAGCGGTAGCGGCGCTTGCTGATTCACCATCTTCGCTCCGTGGAATTGGCCACCTTCGATTGCATGAAACTGATCGGTTGGCCGCACTAGCTGCCGAATTAAATGCTCTTGGTGGCGATGTGGATGAGGAAGAGAGTGCGCTCCATATTTCTCCAGCCCCACTGCACAGTGGAACTTTTCATACCTACGATGATCACCGACTTGCAACAGCAGGTGCAATTATCGGCCTGGCAATTGATGGGATTGATGTGGAAAACATTGCGACTACACAGAAAACACTTCCGGATTTTCCGGGCGCCTGGCAGCAAATGTTAGGTTCCAATGGTTGAGCCACGTAACTTCAGTGAGTTCGATGAAGATGATGTTCGATCTAGGCCAGCCCGCAGCACAAGACCGCGCACAAAAGATCGACCAGATTATTCGAAAGCAGCAACAGCTTTTGTAGTTGCGGTTGATCGCGGTCGCGTAACTTGCTTGCTAGGTTCAAAAAGAGAATCGGATAATCTGATAACTGCGATGAAATCCCGTGAAATCGGGAAGAGTTCGGTAGTAGTCGGTGACACCGTTGGATTAGTTGGAGACATTTCAGGCGAAGAGGGAACCCTGGCTCGAATAGTTACAGTGGCTGAACGGAAAAATGCACTAACCCGCACTGTCGATGATGACGCTGAAATTGAACGGATGATTGTTGCAAATGTTGATCAGATGGCAATCGTAATTGCATCCGAAAATCCAGAGCCTCGGCACGGTTTTGTTGATCGTGCACTAGTTGTCGCTTATGACCAGGCAATCACGCCGATAATAATTATGACAAAATGTGATTTATCTGATGGCAAGGAATTCTTAGAAGCATACAAAGACTTAAATATTAAAATAATTAAGACCCAGATTAAGAGACAAAAAGGTCGCGAACTAGATGAAATACGTGAATTACTTGATGGCAAGTGCACGGTTTTACTCGGACACTCTGGGGTTGGAAAATCCACACTAGTAAATGCTTTGGTAGAGAACGCTGATCGTGCAACGGGTTCGGTAAATGATGCGACTGGACGTGGTCGTCATACTTCTTCATCTGCAATTGCACTCGCACTAAATCCGGGTTGGATTATTGATACTCCAGGAGTTAGATCCTTCGGCGTCGCTCATGTTGATAGCAAGCGCGTAATTTCTGCCTTCAGTGAATTTAGGGAAGCGATAGAACACTGCCCAAAGAACTGCTCACATAACGAAGAGAGTTGCGCATTGAATTCTTGGAATCTTGATGATGTAAGCAAGTCAAGGCTAGAGAGCTTGCGTCGCCTGCTTAAGGCCTAATACTTAAGCCTTTAACATAATTTGGCATAAGTGGTGCAGTAGGATTCCCGCATGTCATCGCGCGCCCATGATTTAAAATCAGATTTAGAGCTCGCAATACGTCTTGCAGATGTTGCCGACGAGATTTCACTAAAGCGCTATCAAGCACTTGATTTAGTAATTGAAACCAAACCTGATTCATCCCCCGTGACTGATGCAGATAAAGCGGTTGAAAGTGCAATTCGAAACGAAATTTCAAAGGTTCGGAGTGATGATTTAGTTGTTGGCGAAGAGTTCGGTAGCCCCGATTCGCTAGCCGGTAAGTATTACTGGGTAATTGATCCAATTGATGGAACCAAAAATTATTTACGTGGAGTGCCGACTTGGGCCACGCTAATTGGATTAATTGATCCTGCGGGCGAAGTTGTAGTCGGAGTTGTAAGCGCACCAGCACTCGCAAGACGTTGGTGGGCTGCGAAGGGATTGGGCGCAAAGACTCAGTTTAATTCTGGAGTTATTTCTGGAGCTGGCGCTAGTGAAATTTCTGAACTAAAGGTTTCAAAGGTTTCAAAACTTGGTGACGCATCAATTTCATATTCAGACCTGATTGGTTGGGGCGAACGAAAAGATAAATTTGTCGCGCTACAAGAGCGAATTTGGCGGACCCGAGGCCATGGAGATTTCTGGTCACATATGTTGGTTGCGGAAGGTGCGGTTGATGTTGCAGTTGAACCTTCACTCTCGCTCTGGGATATGGCTGCGCTCGATGTAATTGTTCGTGAAGCTGGCGGAAAATTTACAGACATTGATGGCAAAGTTGGACCACATGGTGGGAGTGCGATTTCAAGTAATGGGCTACTTCATAGTGATTTCATTAAGGAAATAAATTAAATGGGAAATTTCCGAATGGCTGGCGTTGAGATTGCTGGCGTTGAGATTGCTAGCGTTGAGATTGCTGGCGTTGAAATTAGTGACATTGAGATTGCCGGGCTCGAATTAAGCGCTTCCCAAGTTCAACAAATTCTTCTTGTTCTCTCTGGTTTTATCGCCTTTGTCCTCATCGTCTTGATAATTAATTACCTTACAAAAAGCCGTGGATCAAGTTCAGGCGAGAAGCCAGGTAAAAAGCCAGGCAAAAAACCAGCTAAAAAAGAGCCACAATATGAAGAAATTTTCAAAGTTGAGAATGAGATTATTGAAACAAATCCATATAAGAACGACCCAGATACTTACTTCGAACAATCAGTTCTGCAAACTGTAACTCTGACTTTGATTGTTGGACTGCAGGAGCACTTAACCAAAATGGCCGAGAATCCATCAGATCAACATAAGGCAATGAAAGCGGTCGGAAAATATCTAGAAGAGAAAAGTATTGCCCCGATTGCTTTTACTCAATGGAATCAATCTGCGATTCAAGGTATTGCCGCTCGAGTTATTCTGAATGGAAAATCTAGAACTGCACTGTTTGGGCCAAGCGTTGCGATGGTGAAAGCCACTGCTAAATTCCCAAGTGAGATATCTGCCCAGGTTGAGAGCGCACATGCAGCCGGTCAGAGTGTTTTCGTCTTAGCTATTGATGGTCTGGCCTACGGTGTGTTCTCCGTAAGCCATCGACTGGTCTTAATTGGTAGCGGGGACAGGATTTGAACCTATGACCTCTGGGTTATGAGCCCAGCGAGCTACCGAGCTGCTCCACCCCGCGTCGGTTCGGCAATCTTATGCCGAAAGGTTTAATTACCCAAATTACTTTTAGGAAATTACCTTTGTGCAGCGATTGCAGCAGTAATTGCCGCCTCTAAACGATCTTGTGCTTTGCCATATGCAGCGAAATCGCCATTTCTAAGTGCAGCTTGTGCATCAGCAAGTGCTGCTTTTGCGTTATCAAGTGCAGCCTTTAGTGAACCGCTAACTGTAGTAGTGGTGCCATCGGAATTGGTTTGTGAGGTGTTATTTAAATTAGTTCCGGAGTTTCCACCAAATACCTGATCCAGCGCACCCTTTAGCGTGTTATCGAACCCGATTACATCACCAAATGAGACCAGAACCTTCTGAAGTAATGGATACGCCGCGTTATTAGCAGTCGCACGGACATAAACTGGTTGGACATAAAGTAATCCACCACCAACTGGAAGTGTCAGCAAGTTCCCAAGAACAACATCAGATCCACCCTGACGCAATAGTGAGAGCGAAAGGGCTACCTCTGGTTTTGCTTCAAAGTTTGATGCAACTTGAGAAGGGCCAGGAATGTTTGTGGAACGTGGTAGCTGCAGCACAGAGATCTTTCCGTAATCAGGGCCATTGTCAGAATTCACAGATGCAAATGCGGTGAGGTTCTGGCGATTTCCACGAGGAACAAATGCAGAGGTAAGTGAGAATGCAGCCTTCTCTTGGCCAGGTAGTTTAAGTGTCATGTAAAGAGGTGGTTGAATTCCGGCATTTGCACCCAATGAAGATGGGTCGGTTGGAACTCGCCAGAAATCTTGACCACCGTAAAATGCACCAGCAGTTTTTACGTGATAAGTGCTCAATACATCGCGTTGGACGCCGAACAAATCTTCAGGATAGCGAATGTGCTCCAGCAATGATTTCGACATTGCGCTCCTTGGGGTCACAGTTCCTGGGAAAGATTTACTCCAGGTGGCAAGAATTGGATCCTTGGTATCCCACTGATAAAGCTTCACAGTTCCATCGTATGCATCAACAGTTGCCTTTACGGAATTTCGCATATAGCTAATGTCTCTGCTGGCGAGCGTGGCGACTGCGTTCGTGCTTGACGAGACCGTGTTGGTTGTTGCTGCAGCTAAGTTTGTCTTCTTTGAGTATGGGTAGCCATTGCTAGTTGTATAGCCATCTACTATCCAGAGAATACGACCGTCAATAACTGCAGGATAGATATTTCCATCAAGCGTTAACCATGGAGCAACCTTTGCAACTCGCTCACTTGGGTTTCGATTGAAAAGGATTTTAGAATCTGAGTTAATCAAGTTTGAAAGCACAATGCGCTGTTCTTGATACTTAATTGCAAAGAGCAGACGGGTAAATAGCGATCCCATTGGGACTCCACCCTTGCCGGTGTATGTGTAATTCTTCTGACCATTTTCAGAATTATCATCTGGATAGTCAAGTTCTACTGGATCGCCGCCCTTAGCACCACCGATAATTGAATAATCTGGCACATTCTCACCGAAGTAAATCCGAGGTTGGAATTCTCCGAGACCCTTTGTTGGTGGAATATCGCCAACGCTAAATGTCGGTTTTCCATCTGAATCAATCGTGTTTCCTAGCGCAGCTACGAAGCCAAAACCGTGGGTATAAACCAAGTGATCGTTAATCCAATTTCGAGCTGGGTTACCTTCAATACTTAATTCACGAACCGCAACAACAGAGTCGCGCTTTTTGCCATCGATTGTGTATCTATCAACATCAAGTGAATCGGCAAAGCTATAGAACGGCTTAATCTGTTGTAGCTGACGGAATGTTGATGGAACAACAGTTGGATCCAAAAGTCGAATATTTGAAATAGTTGCTTCGTCATTCTTTAACTGACCAGCAGATGTTTCGATAGTGGCTTGATAATCTTGAACATCGACATCACTTAATCCATAAGCGGCACGAGTTGCATCGATATTGCGCTGGATATACGGCGCTTCTTTTGAAGATTCGCTTGGCTTAACTTGGAATTGTTGAATAGCAGCTGGATAAACGCCAGCAATCAGAACTGATGAAATAACTAGAAGGCTTACTCCGGCTGCAGGTAGAACCCACGAACGGCGAATAATATTTGCGAAAAAGAGAAGCGCACAGATTATGGAGATTCCAGCCAGGATTGCTTTAGCTGGCAAGAGAGCATTCACGTCAGTGTAAGAAAGACCAGTAATCAACCTGCCCTCTTTAAGTGCAAGTGCGTAGCGATCAAACCAATATGCAACTGCCTTAATCAGCACGAAAATACCGAGCAAGACTGAGAGTTGAACCCGAGCTGCAACAGTCGTTTTATCTTCAGGGACTTGTAATCTGATTCCGCTATATAAGTAATGAACAGCAGCGCTGGCGATGATTGTCAAAACTAGAGTAGAGATTGCCCAAGCTAATAAGGCTT
>JBILDT010000049.1:0-6959 GCA_044352485.1 Candidatus Nanopelagicaceae bacterium | reverse complement strand
ATCGGACCAGCAATATGCGAAAAATGCTACGAGGTGGATTTGGAGATGTATTTAGATGCGATTGCTCGCGAGCCAAGCCTTGCAACAAATAGCGAATCACATTGTCTTGATTTAAAGAGGGCAGCGAATGAACAATTACAGATGCATAACCTCAAGGTAATTGATGTTGGAATCTGCACCGCGCATGACCAAAATTATTTTTCATATCGTAGAGATGGGATTACAGGCAGAAACGCTGGAGTGATAGTCCTATGAGCACTCGCCTTGAAGAATTGACCGAGAACCTAGATTCCGTAAGAACGCGAATTGCTGTTGCCGCGCAGGGTTCGGACAGAAGCGCAAGTGACATTACTCTGATTGTGGTGACCAAGACCTTCCCGGTAAGTGATGTGAAAATTCTCTACGAATTAGGGGTTCGGGACTTTGGGGAGAATCGCGATCAAGAGGCATCACTTAAATCAACTGAATTACCTGATGATTGCAGATGGCATTTTCAAGGACAAATTCAGAGTAACAAATTGAAATCAATCGCAAATTGGGCTGATGTTCTACATTCGATAGACGATTTAGCGCACGGAAGAAAACTAGATTCGTTAGTTTCTTCAGATTCAAAGAAAGATATTTTCGTTCAAGTCTCTCTAGATAATCTGCCAAATCGTGGGGGAGTATTACCCAAATTGATTCCAGAATTTCTGGATGAGGTCTCAGTCTTTCCACATCTGAATGTTCGCGGCTTAATGGCCGTGGCCCCACTTGGCGAAGATCCTGAAGTTGCATTTCAACGATTGAAAGAGCTTTCTGGCCAGGTAGTTAAAGTCCATCCAGAAGCCTGGGAAATCTCGGCTGGAATGAGCAATGATTTCGAGGCGGCAATTTCCCAGGGTGCGACACATATTCGAATTGGTAGCCAAATACTCGGAGTTCGCTAGACCTTAAATTAGGCTTATCCCATGGCTAATGCATTTAGAAAAGCAGCGAACTTTCTCGGACTAGTCGATGATGAAGAAATCGATCAATCTACCCCGGCAGCAAACCAGGGTGAATCTCGTTTTAGTCGACCTCTGCGAAGTGCAGCACCGGCCGAAACTGCTAGCCCAACATATCTTCGGAGCGCACCGACTCGCGCCGCAACTCCAGCTGCTCAACCAAATGTAGTTGTCGATCACATAGTTACTTTGCACCCACGCATGTATAGCGATGTTCGTGCAATTGGCGAGCACTATCGTGTTGGTCAACCAGTGATCATGAATCTAAGCGACATGGAAGAGTCAGAGCGCAAGCGAATGATTGACTTTGCATCAGGTTTAGTTTTTGGTCATTATGGAAGTATTGAAAGAGTAACTTCAAAGGTTTTTCTTTTAACTCCACCAAATGTAAAAGTCAGTAACGAAGATAAAACTGCAGCTGCACAGGCTAGTTTCTTCAATCAGAGTTGATTTCTAGATGAGTCTGCTTTTTAGCATACTTGACACTGCCCTAAATATTTTTATTTTGGCGCTAGTGGGAAGATTGATTTTGGATTACGCAAGAATCTTTGCTCCGAATTGGCGCCCTAAGGGAATCTTGTTAGCAGTTGCAGAATTCATCTTTTCAATAACGGATCCAGCAGTGAACTTTGTTCGCCGCTTTGTTCCACCACTGCGCTTGGGTCCGGTCTCACTGGATTTATCTTTCATCGTGATCTTCCTTGGAGCACAACTTCTCTCAAGTGTGCTTTCAAGTGTTGCTGCAAGTCTTTAATTCTTAATTAGCTCCAACCACAGTCCTAGTTCGTTACTAGTTTCGGTTTTTGCTGGAACGTTTTCGAATTTGGTAGCCAGAGTTTCATCGCCAATTTCTGCAAGGTTTTTCAGAATCGCAGCAGTGACTTCAGGATTTGCTGCCCAGTTCACAGAAATTCGGTCACTGATTTCAAAACCAGATTGCTTGCGCTCTTCCTGGATTGCTCGAATTACTTCACGAACAATTCCTGCTTCGATCAGGGCCGGCGTAAGTGCAAGATCTAGCGCAACGCTCTCGCCATTGTGACTTTCTACTGACCAACCAGCTTTTGGAGTCTCAGTAATTACTAGGTCCTCAATATCAATACGAGCAGTGCTGGAACCTTCGAAGTTGATTTCAATGGAACCAGATCTTCGAATTTCAGCAACAAGCGAGCCATGGTCAAGTGTTGAAATTGCCTTGGCAATTGCTTGAACATCGCCACCAAATTTTGCGCCAATAGTCCGGAAATTCGCCTTGACGGAGATGCTGACTAAATCTGCGCCGGCGGAGGAGATTTCATCCAAACTCTGCACATTTAGTTCATCGGAAATATGGGAGCGAATTTCGCCGTCCATCTCATCCCACCCATTTGCGGCAACAAGAGCCCGAGCCAGAGGTTGGCGAATTTTTACCTTTGATTCAGCGCGGGCAGCACGACCTAATTCAACAAGTCTGCGAGATAGACGAACAGACTTTGAAAGCTTTTCATCTATCTTTGAAGCATCGCTCACCGGAAAATTAGTTAGGTGAACAGATTCGAATTCACTTGGCTCGAGATTACGAATCATTTCCTGCCAGACATGTTCAGTAATGAAGGGAACCATCGGGGCCATGAGCTTCGTCAACTCTTTCAGGCAGTGGTAAAGGGTATTTAGTGCCTCGCTCTCGCCATCCCAGAATTTGCGACGAGATCTGCGGACATACCAATTTGAAAGGTCATCAATGAACTGTCCGATAATCGTTCCGGCAGTTTGGGAATCATAATTCTCGTAGGCCTCATCAACCTTTGCGATTAAGTGGTTGAGTTCAGAGAGAATCCATCGGTCCATTGTTGAAGAAGTTTGAGAAAGTCCAGTTAATTTGAAATCAGATGCTTTGGCATACAAAGTAAAGAAGGAGACGGTATTCCAGTAGGTAAGGAGCGTTTTTCTAACAACATCAGTGATTGCTTCGTGTCCTACTCGGCGCGCACTCCATGGCGACCCAGCTGCCAACATGTACCAGCGAACCGCGTCGGCTCCGTGCTGATCCATTAGTGGCATAGGTTCTAGAACATTGCCTAGGTGTTTACTCATTTTGCGACCATCTTTATCCAAGATATGGCCAAGACATAAAACAGTCTTATATGAACTTTTATCGAATACCAAGGTTCCGATAGTCATCAAGGTGTAAAACCAACCTCTGGTTTGATCGATAGCTTCACAGATGAAATCTGCTGGGTAAGAGGCTTTAAATTTCTCGACAGATCCCTCTTTGTGCGGGTAACCCCATTGCGCAAAGGGCATCGCGCCAGAGTCAAACCAGCAATCGATAACTTCAGGAGTGCGAATCATCTTCAGGTCACACTCTGCGCAGTCAAAAGTAATGTCATCAACAAAGGGACGGTGTGGATCAGATTTTGATAAATCAGTTCCTGCTAATTCTCCGAGTTCGGCAAGGGAGCCGATACAAATTTCATGTTTATTCTCGCAGCGCCAAATAGGTAGCGGAGTTCCCCAATAGCGATTTCTAGAAATTGCCCAGTCAATATTGTTATTTAGCCAATCGCCGTAGCGGCCAGTTTTAATGGTTTCTGGGTGCCAATCGGTATTTGCATTCTCTCGAAGCAGCGCATCTTTAATCTCGGTTGTTCGGATATACCAAGATGGTTGCGCGTAATACATCAGGGCCGTATGGCAGCGCCAACAATGTGGGTAGGAATGCTCATATTGCTGTTGCTTGAATAGCAGCCCCTTAGTTTTAAGCTCTTTAATTAATAACTTATCGGCATCCTTGAAAAATACTCCACCAACTATTTTGAGATCCGGCAGGAAATGTCCATCAGCAGCAATTGGGTTAATTACTGGAAGGCCATATTTACGACAGACCGCAAAGTCGTCAGCGCCGAATGCAGGGGATTGGTGGACCAGACCGGTTCCATCTTCAACGGTTACGTAATCAGCCAAGACAATGTAGTGCGCATCAGCAATCTCAACCAGATCCAAAGGTGGCGCATATTTTGTATGTTCCAATTCAGCGCCAGTAAAGGTGGCAATAACTTTGCGCTCATCACCAAGGACTGCGGCCAGATTGCTCGCGACTACTAATCTTTCAATCTTCTCGTCAGTCGTTATCTCAATAACTTGATATTCAATCTTGGGATTCACCGCAACCGCAGTATTTGAAACTAGCGTCCAAGGAGTTGTAGTCCAAACTAGAAGACTTGCTTTAAGTTCAGCTAATTTCCCGGAAGTTGCAGGGAAGCGAACATATACAGATTGATCCTTAATAGTTTCATAGCCTTGAGAAAGTTCGTGATCTGAAAGTCCGGTTCCGCAACGGGGGCAATATGGCGCAACTCGGTAATCTTGAACGAGCAGACCCTTCTTCCAGATCTGTTGAAGTGACCACCAAACGCTCTCTACATATTCACTAGACATCGTCCAATACGCTTCATCAAAATCCACCCAGAATCCCATCCGACGTGTCATCGATGTAAATTCACCAACATGTTCCTGAACTGAGATTCGGCACTGCTCATTGAATTTAGCGATTCCATATTTTTCAATATCGCCCTTGCCGCTAAAGCCAAGTTGTTTCTCAACTGCAATCTCAACTGGCAAGCCATGACAATCCCAACCAGCTTTGCGGATTACTTGGTTACCTTTCATGGTTTGATAGCGCGGAAATAAATCCTTAAATACTCGAGCTTCAATGTGGTGGGTTCCGGGTTTTCCATTTGCAGTTGGCGGACCCTCGTAGAAGGTCCAATTTGGTTGGCCATCGCGCGCGGTAATTGTTTTCTTAAAAATCTCTTGAGTTTCCCAGAATGAGAGGATTTGATGTTCAACTGCAGGCAGATCAATCTGCGGTGCGAGTGACTTAATCGTTGACATTAAAGGTAGCGCCTCTCAAATTAATTCCAGCAAACACTTGTCCGCTAGTTAACTTGGAGGGACGGTGTGAAATCCACCGCGGTACCACCCGCCTTGTGCGAAATAATCGCACCACTTTTTGATAAGCAACTCAGCGCTAGTTCTACCCCGAATATAGATACTTCTATATTCAGCTCTTCTTGCAGGCTCCGAGGTGATGGCCTCATCTGTGCCCTGTTGCCGAGTCAGGGGGAATTCTAGCGCGGCGAAGTTGGTGTTTAAGCACCTAAGGTTCTAATCTGTCCGCCTTGCGTGTCAAAATCTCGCAAATTCAATTGATTTACAACAGACTGGTGGAACGGTGCCAAAGAAAACAGCAGCAAAAAAAGTCGCTAAGAAAGCAACCAAGAAGGCGCCAGCAAAGAAGGCTGTTAAGAAGGTAGCCAAGAAAGTGCCCGCTAAAAAAGCTGTTGCCAAGAAAGTCCCTGCGAAGAAAGCAGCCCCAACAAAGCGTTCGCCAAACATCGTAAAACCTTCACTTGCAAAAAGTGCCAAAAAGGTTGTTGGCAAGCCTTTTCCAGCGAAGCTTCAGAGCACAACAAAAGGAAACTCAACAACTATTACGGTTACTCCAAACGAAGTTGCAGTGGCGGAGGTATTGGTTGAAGAGCGTCGCTTAACAATGCTGCCACCTCCACGTCCAAATAAAACAATCAAAAAGGGTGTTGGCCTTAAGCCAATCAAGAGCGCTCCGGCGCCACTAATCATTTCTGATGGCATCGAAAATTGGACCGCAACAGAATTAAAATCAATGCGTAGCGAACTTTCAAAGGATTTAATTAGACTTCGTGCTGAATTGGCAGAAGTCGAAAGTGGAATGGAAGATTTAATCAATGCCGAAGGTATGGGAGCCGGCGATGATCAGGCAGATGCTGGAACAAAAACTTTCGAGCGCGAACACGAGATGTCACTCGTCTATAACGCCAGGGACATGGTCATTCAAACTGAGCGAGCTCTAGAAAGAATAGATAATAAAACTTACGGCCGTTGTGAAGAGTGTGAAAATTCTATTGGCAAGGCTCGACTCCAAGTGTTTCCACGTGCCACGCTTTGTATGTCATGTAAACAAAAAGAGGAACGACGCTGAATGTAGTTGTCCGGCGAAAGTTGGCAGTGACAGCTTTCCTAGTTTTCCTAGCAGATTACTTGACGAAATTTGCTGCAGTTGAGTTTTTATCGGATGGCCCAATTAAAATTATTGGTGACTTCGTCAAATTTGAACTGTTCTTTAATACCGGCGCAGCTTTCAGTTTGGCAACAAGCAAAACGCTTTTCCTATCAGTTTTTGCAATGATCGTTGCGGCTGGAATTCTTTATTTCACATCTCGAATTGACTCAAGTAAGTGGGCACTCGGTCTTGGTCTGGTTTTGGGTGGAATTTTTGGAAACCTCACCGATCGAATCTTCCGAAATCCTGGTGGGCTACAAGGGCCAGTTGTTGACTGGATCTCGTTGCCATATTGGCCAACTTTTAATATTGCTGATAGTTCAATCGTTATTGGCGCAGCAACTATTGTCTGGCTTATCTGGGCCCAGATTCCCTGGAGATCGGTGACCAAGTGAGCGAGAATAAGATTGAACGTGAAGTGCGCTTTGTCTCGATACCTGAAGGTTTACATCAAGAGCGCGTAGATGCTGCGCTCTCAAGACTATTGGGTCTCTCTCGATCAACAGTTGTTACCCTCATTGAGAATAACGAAGTAACTCGTAAGGGAAAGCCACTTACAAAATCTGATCGGGTAAATACCGATGACTACTTGGAAATTAAGATGCCTGCAATACTGGGCGAACCAGTATTAACTGCTACACCAATCGAGAATTTCAAAGTTGTTTATGATGATTCAGATGTAATAGTTATCGATAAACCAGCTGGAGTAGCAGCCCATCCAAGTCCTGGTTGGCGTGGTGCAACCGTGATTGGTGGCGTAGTAGCAGCTGGATATCAAGTGTCTACAAGTGGAGCTGCCGAACGCCAAGGTGTTGTGCACCGATTAGACGTTGGGACCACAGGTCTAATGGTGATTGCAAAGAATGAAAATTCTTACAGTAATTTGAAGCAAC
>JBILDT010000048.1:0-7041 GCA_044352485.1 Candidatus Nanopelagicaceae bacterium | reverse complement strand
AACCGCTTTCTTTACAAAGAGCATTCCAAGAGCAGCGATCACAGCAAGTGGTGCAAGTATCCAGAAGAGAATTGCTTCAGGGGCAAGGGTTTGTCCTACTTCAATTGCGAAGCTATCCATTAGATCCGCCCGTTATATCACCGCGGTAATAATCAATATGGGTTGTTCCTGGAACCATTGGATGAGGTGGTTGCAACGCTCCAGATTTTAAAGGAGCTAATAAATCTTCCTTCTCAAAAATTAATTTAGCGCGAGATTCGTCCGCAAGTTCATATTCATTTGTCATAGTAAGTGCGCGAGTAGGGCACGCTTCAATACATAGTCCACAGAAAACGCAACGCAGATAATTTATTTGATAGACCTTGCCATAGCGCTCTCCTGGTGAATATCGCTCATCATCCGTATTGGTTTCACCTTCGACAAGAATTGCATCGGCCGGACAGGCCCAGGCACAAAGTTCGCAACCAATACATTTTTCAAGTCCATCGTCATAGCGATTTAATTGGTGTCGCCCATGAAAACGTTCTGCGGTTGGTTCTCTCTCTTCAGGATATTGAACGGTATTGGGTTTCTTAAATATAGTTTTGAAAGTCACCCAGAAACCTTGCAGTTGCTTCGCAAAGGTCTTGGCCTCCTGGCTTTCTATTGGGGTATTTGCCTTCGCAGCTGCGGTTAGACCGAGATCATTTGAACGCGGAGTTAAAGGATTATCCATTTAGTTGCTCCGTTCTATTCTTATTGATTTTTCCTGGAATCGCAGGAACTGGGAAACTTGGCACCGCTACTTCACCTAATTCATCTTCTTGGGCTCTACGTTTCTTTGAAGATTCGAAGAGACTAGATCCAGCTAGCACAAGGAGAACGATTCCAAAGCTGAAGCCAATCAATACGGAACGAGGTGCGCCTTGTTGTGAGAGAACTCGTAGAGTTGAAACAATCAGAATCCAGATTAGAGAGAATGGAATCAAAACTTTCCAACCAAATTTCATAAATTGGTCGTAACGAAGTCTTGGAAGAGTTCCACGTAACCAGACAAAGATAAAGAAGAAGAAGACAACTTTTGCCAAGAACCAAATAACCGTGAACCAACCACCTAGCCAGCTTTCAGTAAAGCCAAGACCGGGCAGTGCACGGTATCCGCCAAGGAAGAGAGTTGTTGCAAGTGCAGAGACTGCAACGATATTTACATATTCTGCTAAGAAAAAGAGCGCAAATTTAAGTGATGAGTATTCGGTATGAAAACCACCAACAAGTTCGCCTTCAGCTTCAGCTAGATCGAATGGTGCGCGGTTAGTTTCACCGACCATAGAAATGGCAAAAATAACAAAGGATGGGAATAGTGTTACACAGAACCACCATTGATCTTGTGCTGAAACTATTTCTGCGGTCGACATTGAACCGGCATAAATAAACACTGCTACAAGTGAGAGCCCCATAGCAATTTCATAAGAAATAACTTGGGCGCTAGAACGCAGGCCACCAAGTAATGGATATGTAGATCCTGATGACCAACCCGCTAGAACTATTCCGTAAACACCAATTGAAGCAATCGCAAAGATATAGAGGACACCAACTGGGATATCAGTCATCTGCATAACAGTTTCCTGGCCAAAGAGATTAACTGGGCCAGATAGCGGAATGACTGCAAATGCCATAAAACAAGTTGTAGCGCTAATTATTGGCGCGATAACAAAGACGATGCGATCTGCCGCTTTAGGAATTAAATCTTCCTTTAGGGCAAGCTTTACGCCATCTGCTAAAGCTTGAATCAAGCCAAATGGGCCAACTCGGTTAGGGCCCATTCGTTGTTGCATTCGAGCAACAAGGCGACGCTCGCCCCAAACTGACATAAGAGTCGCTAATACGCAGACCACAAATATGAGTAACCCCTTTACCAGAGTTATCCAACCTGGATCGGTAGCAATTATTTCGGCATTAGTCATGCTTTTACCACCGTTACTTGGCCGTTAACGAATCCTAGATTTGCAATTACTTGGGAATCAATTGAATTACGTGGCACCCAAATTGCATCATCAGACATTTCACTAATTTCAACTGGAAGTTTTAGCGATCCTAAATCTGAGGAGATCGAAATAAGTTCACCATCATTGACGCCAAGCTTGTTGGCTCTAGCCTTTGAAATTCGGGCAGTGGCTTTACGCGCGGTCCCGGCTAAGTTTGCTTCGCCATCTTGCAGGGTTCCAAGATCCAATAACAAGCGCCAGGATGTTAAGTGCAGCTTTCCTTCCGAAACAACTGGCTTCACTTCAGAAGTCTTCTCGAAAGCTAACGCCTTACCATCCCAATTACCAAGCGCAGAAATTTCGCGCGCTGTTGCTGCCACTGTTGGCAGATTAATCGGAGTTTCCATTTCATCAGCAATCATCGAGAGAATTCGGACATCACTTCTTGATAGTGAATCGGTGATTGCTTTATCAAAGTTTCTTGTGCTGCCTTGCCAATCTTGAAATGAACCGCTCTTCTCGATAACAGCCGCTACTGGAAGAACAACATCTGCAACTGCTGTTACAGCGCTATGTGAAATCTCAAGTGAAACTACAAAAGAATTTAATAATTGTGAAAGTGCATCACTCGAAATATCTAGTGGGTCAACGCCGCCAATTACAACAGCATCTAAGTTATTAACAACCAGCGCATGCAGAATTTCAGAAGTTGAGCGGCCAGGGTTGGTAGGAAGTGAATCAACAGACCAAGCTGCTGCGACATCTACGCGCGCACTGGCTTCAGAAACTGGTCGGCCACCTGGAAGTAGCGTTGCGATTGCGCCCGCTGAAAGTGCACCGCGTTCGCCAGCGCGACGTGGAATCCAAGCCAATTTGGCACCAGACTTTTCAGCTAACTCAACTGCACTGGTCAAGGCTCCAACTTTTTCAGAGAGGCGTTCGCCAACCAAGATAACGCTCTTGGATGTGATGCCAGAGATAGATTTGATGTCAGAGACAAGTTCGGCATTTAGCTTTACAGATCCGCGGCTAGCAACAGGAGCGTCACTAATAACTTTTAGTGCACGCTTTCTGAACTGCTTATAGATTCGCAGAAATACAATCGGTGATTCTTCTTCTGGTTCAAAGCCAAGCAATACAACTTGATCTGCCTTATCAATATCTTTATAAGTTGTTTTGAGACCGATTGCAGTGCTGCTTAAGAATGAAGTTTCTTCTTCAGAATATGGACGAGAGCGGAAATCAATATCGTTTGTTTTCAGTGCAACTCTTGCAAATTTACTGTAACCGTAAGCATCTTCAACTGTTGAGCGGCCGCCAACCAATACGCCAGCGCGCTTGCCCTTTAGACCATTGGCTGCAAATGCGATTGCTTCTGGCCAAGATGCTTCATGAAGCTCGCCATCTTCACCGCGAATCATTGGAGAAGTTACGCGTTCTCTGCTTGTTAGATACTTAAATGCCCAACGACCTTTATCGCAATTCCACTCTTCGTTGACTGAAGAATCATCTCCGGCAAGGCGACGAAGGGTTTTACCGCGACGGATATCTGTGCGCATTGCACAACCAGATGCACAGTGTTCGCAAGCAGAGTCAACTGAGACTAAATCAAATGGGCGGGCACGGAAGCGATAAGAAGTTCCGGTTAGCGCACCGACTGGGCAGATCTGAACTGTGTTTCCAGAGTAGTAAGACTCAAATGGATCTTCTTCGTAAATTCCAACTTGTTGTAGCGCGCCACGTTCATTCAAAGTAATAAATGGGTCGCCCGCAATTTGTTCTGAGAAGCGGGTGCAACGGGCACAAAGAACACAGCGTTCACGATCAAGCAATACTTGAGAAGAGATTGCTACTGGCTTTTCAAATGTTCGCTTAACACCTTCGAATCGAGACTCTGGACGGCCACTGCTCATAGCTTGATTTTGTAGTGGACATTCACCGCCTTTATCGCAGACTGGGCAATCGAGTGGGTGGTTGATTAGAAGGAATTCCATGATTCCAGCTTGGGCTTTTTCGGCAACCGGAGATGTCAGTTGGGTTTTCACAATCATGTTGTTTTCAACTGGAATCGTGCATGAAGCCTGCGGCTTTGGAAATGCACGGCCATTGATTTCAATATCAACTAAACATTGACGACAAGCACCTGCTGGTTCAAGAAGTGGGTGATCACAGAAACGTGGAATTTGAATTCCTAATTTTTCAGCGGCTCGAATAACTAGCGTTCCCTTTGGAACGGTTACTTCAAAGCCATCAATTACAACTGTAATCATTTCAACAGCTGTCTGACTTTCTAGTAGCGCTTGCTCAGGTGTCATTTATGCACCTACCGTTTTGAATAGTGTTGAAGCCACTGGATCAAATGGGCAGCCGCCATTGCGTTGATGTGCCAAATATTCGTCACGGAAATACTTGAGTGAAGAGATAATTGGTGCAACCGCGCCATCTGCAAGAGCACAGAATGAACGACCGGCGATGTTATCGCAGAGATCAAGTAACTTAGTTAAGTCGGCTTCAGTTCCCTTGCCATCTTCAAGATCTTGAAGCATCTGAACAAGCCACCAAGTTCCTTCACGACATGGTGTGCACTTACCGCAAGATTCGTGTTTATAGAATTCGCACCAACGCAAGGTTGCACGAACTACGCAAGTTGTTTCATCAAATATTTGAAGTGCTTTGGTTCCAAGCATCGACCCAGCAGCCGAGACGCTTTCGTAATCAAGTGGAATATCTAAGTGCTCATCTGTGAACATTGGCGTTGATGAACCGCCCGGAGTCCAGAATTTAAGTTTATGTCCTGTGCGAACCCCGCCAGCAAGTTCTAATATTTCGCGAAGGGTTATTCCGAGTGGTGCCTCAAATTGTCCTGGATTATTGACATGGCCTGAAAGTGAGTAAAGGGTGAAGCCTTTGCTCTTTTCGGTTCCCATTGTTTGAAACCATTCAACGCCATTGTTGATAATTGCAGGAACAGATGCAATTGATTCAACGTTATTTACAACTGTTGGCTTTGCATATAGCCCTGCAATAGCTGGGAATGGTGGACGTAGCCTTGGTTGACCACGAAAACCTTCAAGTGAATCCAGAAGTGCAGTTTCTTCACCGCAAATATAAGCACCTGCACCGGCATGCAATGTAAGTTCTAGATCGAAGCCTTTGCCACCAATGTTTTTACCAAGTAATCCAGCTTTATATGCATCTTCGATTGCTTGTTGAACCCGGCGATAAACATGGACGATTTCGCCACGAAGATAAATAAATGCATGATTTGCCCGGATCGCATATGACCCAATAATTATTCCTTCAATTAATACATGTGGATTTGCAAGAAGCAACGGCGTATCTTTACAAGTTCCTGGTTCAGATTCATCAGCATTAACAACTAAGTAGTGTTCTTTATTATCGCCCTGCGGAATAAATCCCCATTTACTCCCAGTTGGGAATCCAGCGCCACCACGACCACGCAGCCCAGAATCTTTAATCATTGTGATTACTTCATCAGGTTCCATTGCTAAAGCTTTTGTTACGGCTTGATATCCGCCAGCACGTTTGTAGCCTTCAATAGTAAATGAATCTTTATCATCCCAATTTGCTGAAAGGACTGGAGTTAACTTGTTCATTTATTTCCCGCCTTTAGCAATTCGTAATCCAAGCAGAGTTGCTTCGCCTGCTGCTACACCTTCATTTGAAAGTCCATCATTTAAGCCAGCAAGAACTTCGGAATTCTGTTTCCAAGTGCGAAGAGTTTTTGGTCCACGTGTTGGAGCTGTTGGATTTCCAGCACGGGCGCTATCAACTAAATCTTTAACGCTCTGCGGAGTCTGATTGTCATAAAATTCCCAATTGACCATAACAACAGGTGCGTAATCGCAGGCAGCATTACATTCAATTCTTTCAATTGAAACCTTGCCATCTGCTGTTGTTTCGTGGTTCTTAATTCCAAGATGATTTTCTAGCGACTCATAAATTGCATCGCCACCCATAACCGCGCATAACGTGTTGATGCAAACGCCTACGTGATATTCGCCGGCAGGTTCTGTCCGATACTGGGTATAGAACGATGACACTGCAGTTACTTCAGCGGTTGAAATATCAAGTAATTCGGCGATCTTTTCGATGCCACGTGGTGTTACGTATCCATCAAGTGCCTGCACATAGTGAAGCAGTGGCATTACTGCAGAACGCGACCTTGGGTAACGGGCAATTATTGAATCCATAATTTTTAATTGATCAGGAGTGAAGTTCATTAGCGATCAACCCCTCCCATAACTGGATCGATTGATGCAACTGCGCCAATAACATCGGCGATCATTCCGCCTTCGGCCATTGCTGAAGTTCCTTGAAGATTATTAAATGAAGGTTCGCGGAAGTGCACTCGATAAGGTCTAGTTCCACCATCAGAAACCAAGTGAACTCCGGTCTCACCACGTGGTGATTCAACTGCTGCATAAACCTGACCAGCTGGAACTCGGAAACCTTCAGTAACTAATTTGAAGTGATGAATAAGTGATTCCATAGATGTTCCCATGATTTCGCGGATATGTTCTAAGGAATTACCCATTCCATCGCTTCCAACTGAAAGCTGTGATGGCCAAGCAATCTTCTTATCCGCAACCATTACTGGTTGACCTTCAGATTTATCTAACTTGTCACAGGCTTGTTCAATAATTCGAAGTGATTGTTCAAGTTCTTGCATCCGAATTAAGAAGCGACCATAAACATCGCAGGTATCTGTTGTTATGACATCGAAGTCATAATCTTCATAACCACAGTAAGGATCTGTCTTGCGAAGATCCCATGGCATTCCAGCCGAGCGAAGAACTGGTCCGGTAATTCCAAGTGTTGTACAACCAGCTAGATCTAAATATCCGATGCCTTTAGTGCGCATCATCCAAATTGTGTTTCCGACCAACAACTTCTCATTATCTTTAAAGTTGTGGCGCAACTCTTTTATAGTCTCGCGAATCTTTGCTACTGCGCCCTTTGGTAAATCTTGCGCGACGCCGCCAGGACGAACATAAGCCATGTTCATACGAAGGCCAGAGACCATTTCGAAAACATCTAGTACTTTCTCACGTTC
>JBILDT010000047.1:0-7266 GCA_044352485.1 Candidatus Nanopelagicaceae bacterium | reverse complement strand
CCAAATTGTGAAAAGGGATCTCCACCTAAGTCATAGCGTTGACGTTTCTCTGGATCACTCAAAATTTCGTAAGCAGTTGTAATCTCTTTGAATTTCTCTGATGCATTTGGATCTGGATTTACATCAGGATGATATTCCCGGGCTAGTTTGCGATAAACCTTCTTGATTTCATCGAAAGAAGAGTCGCGGTCCACGCCAAGGGTTGCGTAATAATCAGCCATCTAAGCCTTATCTCCTAAGAAGCCACTGATGTATCTTGCGACTGTGTTAACTGCAGCCATTGAACTCGCGTAATCCATACGAGTCGGTCCCAAAATTCCAAGTGCACCATGATTTTGTGCGCCGCTTCCAAAACTCATCGAAACCAGACTCGTTGTGCGAAGTGAGCTTTCTCCTTGCTCGTCCCCAATTTTTACCTGCAGCGATGTTCCGGCATCAGATAGCAACCGAAGCAGAACAACTTGTTCTTCCAAAGCCTCAAGGATTGGATGAATAGCAATTGAAACCTCTTGGGTAGAACGAGCCAAATTTGCAGTCCCAGCCAGAACAACTTTGTCTTCATCCGGATACTGGATAACAGCAACCTGCTTTGTAATCTGCGCCAATAATTTCGCAGTTCGCGAGAAAACATCATCCAAATCAACCGCACCATCCAAGAAGTTTTCAATCGCTCTGCGCTCGGCAGAAGATAACGGCTTTATTTCCGCAATCTTGTCGACGAACATGCGATACCCGCTGTTGGTCGGAATTCTTCCCGCACTTGTATGTGGTTGCTTAATCAGCCCGGCATCTTCAAGAACAGCCATATCGTTTCTGATTGTCGCAGGCGAAACACCAAGTCCATGTTTTTCAGCGATTACCTTAGAACCAACTGGTTCCTCAGTGGCAACGTATTCCTCAACAATTGCCCGAAGAATCTCGAGCTGTCGATTCTGCATTGTCATTTCCATAGCAATCCCGATTTAGTTAATAACAAGAACAACTGAAAGCAAAACCAGTAGAACTACTGCAGGAACAGAGGTCTTCATCCTGTTAGCTTTAGAGTGGGCATAAACCGCGATTCCCATAGCAATCCAAAGAACCAAAATTGCCAGCCAACCAATCAATTCATCTGGATATCTAATTGCATAGATCAATCCAATTGCAGCAACCGCTTCAACCAGACCAATCAAGCGCGCAATTCGATCCCCAATATTCACATCTCTTGTTCCTTGCAAGCCCTTTGGATTACCACTTAACTTCATGGCACCAGAAACCAGAAATACAACGGCCAATAGGCCGAGCAAAATGTCATGGGCTAATTGCATGGGCAAACGCTACTACAACAATATTTCTCGAACGATTCGATCCGCCATCAAGCGCCCCGATAAAGTCAGCGAAATCCGCCCTAATTCCCAATGCTCGCGGGAAATCTGTCCGCCAGTGAGAAAACTCTCCAACCGAAGAATTGCTGGGCCGGTAAGCGAATTCTTTGCAATTCCTTCAGGCATCCGGATTTGAAGCATGATTCGCTCGCTCTCCTTCTCCTCTACTTTCAATGTTTCGCTCTCCATAATTGGTGATTGATTTAATTCAAGTCGCTCGCGATATGCATTTGGATGCTTAACATTCCAAAAACGCGCCCCCTCTATATGCGAATGTGCGCCGGGTCCAAGACCCCACCAATTTGCGCCTTCCCAATAAGCAATATTGTGTCGACATTCCCCACCAGGCTTTGCCCAATTAGAAAGTTCATACCAAGTAAATCCAGCCTTACTGAATTTCTCATCTGCAATTAAATATTTATCAGCAGTTTGATCATCGTCAGGAATCACAACTTCCCCACGTTTCACCTGGGCCGCAAGTTTTGTTCCACTTTCAACAATCAAGGCATAAGCCGAAATATGGTTGATTGGTAGCGCTAGCGCCGAATCGATTGTTGCTTCCCAATCTGCAATGCTTTCACCGGGTGTTCCATAAATTAAATCAACGCTGACTTGTTCAAAGCCCACTTCCCTAGCCCATGCTGTCGCCTTCACAACATTCTCTGGGTTATGTGTTCGATCCAGCACAGCCAACACATGCGGCGCAGCAGATTGCATTCCAAAAGAGATTCGATTAATCCCAGTCTCACGCAGCGCATCTAATTTTTCTTTCGAAACCGTATCTGGATTAGCTTCAATAGTTATCTCAATATCTTTAGTAAAGCCAAAGTCTGACTCCAGCGAATTCAGCACTCTTCCCAAATCAGCCGGTTCCATAAGCGTGGGAGTTCCGCCACCAAAGAAAATTGTAGGAATAGGTTCATTGGTTTTAACTTCGGCCCGAGCAATTTTTGCTTCTTCAATCAAGAGATCGATGTAACCATTTGAAACCTGAGCAATATCGCTACCCTCTTTTAATTCACCTGGGGTGTAGGTATTGAAATCACAGTAGCCACAACGTTTGACGCAGTAAGGGATATGAATGTAAAACGAGAGTGACATAGGGGATATTGTCTCTCATTTATACGATAAACAATACTTACTGCCAAAGATTTATCCATTTGCCTTACTGACAGAAACGTAGTCACCAGTCGTTGAATTCTTTAAAACTTTAATGGTGTAGTCCTCATACTTAACTGACTCGCCAACACTCAATGTCCCTATCAAGCCAATACGTCCACCTTTCGTGGGTTGCGATTCGTCTGGATTAGAAACAATTGAAATTGAACCTTTCCCACCAGGCAACTTAGTATCAATTTTGTATACAACAACTCCCTCATATGCAGATGGAAATGTGTTCTCGGGTGAACTTCTCATCACTTCGATTGCAAGGGCAGAGCTTGGTGACAATTTCAAGATCACTGACTTAGTTCCTTTAGTCGAAGTTGCAAGTGGGGAGATTAAGTGAATCGTTTCTTTTGGTGCTGATTCGTCTAAGCAGGAAACTTGGCTATCCTCAATCCAATCCAAATACCATCTTTGCCATCCATGCAACTGATCAAGTCCAAAAACATTTCCCATTAGATCCCAGGCACCTATGCTCCTTTGAGAATAGTCATAGATGTGCGTTAGTCCCAACAAATGTCCGACTTCATGAAGCAACCAATTATTCTTTAGTGGGTCATCAAGGTATTCATCTATTGGGCCAACAGTGGTTAAGAATGAAGTCTTGCCATCTACATTGAAGCCTGAGCCACCAGTCGCTCCTCCCTCAGCTTTTGGAGAAAAGGTTGGAGTAACAACGTTTACAAAGTCATACTGACTGAAATCAACATCATTATCAGCAATCGTTACAGCCGATTGAACAAACTTGCTGTATTCGAGGCCAAGCGCAGGTGTTGATCCCGCAATATTCACATATTCATTTTTAGTAAAAGCCTTATAGCTTCCTGGAAGTCTATAAATCCTTTCATTTACATCAAATGAAATTCTAAATTTTTCATAACTTAAACGAAAAAATGCCTTTTCGGCCACTGGTATTTGAACATTCTTCCAAGTGTCTATCGCTTTCTTATCTGCTACCAAATCATCAAAATCAACAAATAAGACTATTGATTTTCTCTCACCAATTGACGGGATATATCTTTGATTCCTTGGAAAACCAAGATAAGAATCGCTATCCGGCGCTGTGTAGGGCAATTTGCAGATTGATGAATTGGCATAGACCGAACTTTCGCTGACTACTGGATCTGGCGTAGGAACCGGCGTTGGGGTTGGTGCTGGAGATGGAGTTGCTGGAGTTGCTGGAGTTGGCTTAACAACAACCACGCCTTTATTCCAAACTAACTTTTTTCCTGACTTAATACACGTATAGCTTTTATCTAGATAGACAGCTTTTTGTTTTTGGACTTTGCATTTAGACCCAGGATCAACTTTCTGCGCAGATATTGCTACTGCAGGAATTAGGGAGAGGGCCAGTGCAATCAACAACCCCTTGGCAATACTCCCCTTGGTTCGCACTAAACAAGGCTACTGGAAACTTCTAGCCAAATGGGGCTTAGAGCAATCTTTTCTACTCTTACCTCTCTAAATTTGCTCCCACATACTCAGATTCCAAGGTTTGGCAGGAAGAGGAAGCTTGGACCAGTCATCATGTTGAACTGTCAGTCCCGTATGTTAGCTTTTGCTTGTAAGAAGTTGTGGGTGTTATCTACAAAATCTGTATTTAATATCCACACTTTAAAAACTAAATATTGTAAATATTGTTCTTCACATATCCATAAAGCGTGTAGGTATTGAAATCACAGTAACCACAGCGTTTTACGCAGTAAGGGATGTGGATGTAAAACGAGAGTGGCATAGTGGATATTGTCTCTTACTTTTCTGATAAACAATACTTACGGTTAGAAAGGAATTATGGCGGTCCTATTTTCATGCTTGACCTTGCTACGTCAAACTTCGAATAGAAATCGGAAATATCTATACCAATAGCCTTCTTGAAACCCTTTTCAAAGTTTTGCTCGCTTTTGGTGAATTTCCAAATATTTAAAAATTTCTCGAATCCCGCTGAAGCCACCAAATACTCGGTTGCTGCCTGGCCAATTCCATATGGATTATTCTCAAAATTATTGTAATGAGTGAGTGGATAAATACTTCTATAAGCAGTGTTGTTGGTGACTTCTTGATTTCTGCCGCTTAGATAGATATCAAATCCTAACTTTTCGTTAATGTAATAACCAAAGTAATTTGCACTTCCCTCCATCAACCATCTTGGGATGTAAGTTGGATCCAATCCCCCAACATTTGGTCCGGCAAGAGCAAATTGAACCGTATGGAACATCTCATGCGCAGGCGTGGAACGACGACCGACATCCCATCTAGTTTTTGTCTTACCTGAATACATGTCACTGTAAATAAGTAAAACTAAATTTCGCTCAGCACAATAAGCATCATTAAGTCCCGGACCGCACGGGAAGGGCGAATTACGATCGCCAACCCAAAGATTTTCAGCTCGTAAAGTATTTGCTGACCAGTCATGATTCGATCCTAGAAAAACTCTAACCTTCTCGCGTTCGAAGTTAGAGAAAGCTCCGTTTACATAATCCAGCACTCGAGTTATCCAAGCGCGGTCGTCCGCAGTGATAGCTGGATCTATATTCATTTCATACAAATTGCTTGGCTTTACCTCACCAAAATACTCATCGGTCGCATCTAGGGCCGCTTGAATCATCAGTTGGGTATCGAATTCTGTTGCCCAAGGAGTGAAGACAACTTTTTGTTTAGTTGGAACCGGGGCTGAAACTTTTGCTACCTTTTTCCAAATCAATTTCTTTCCAGATTTAACGCAGGTATAAGTCTTTTTTAGATAAGTAACTGATTGTTTATTCACCTTGCAAGTTGCGCCAGGAGTCACTTTCGGGGCTGAAATGGCCAGCGCTGGAATTAGAGTTAAAGGAAGAGCAACTAGAAGGCTTTTTGCAACTAAGACCTTAAATCTCATATTAAAAGTGTATCGACTATTGACCCTTGGCTTTAGCTTTTGCCTTATCAACATCAGCATCGGTTGTAAGTGCAGCGATGAAAGCTTCTTGCGGAACTTCAACGCGGCCAACCATCTTCATGCGCTTCTTACCCTCTTTTTGCTTCTCAAGAAGTTTGCGCTTACGAGAGATATCTCCTCCGTAACACTTTGCAAGAACGTCTTTACGAATCGCACGAATACTTTCGCGAGCAATAATTCTTGAACCGATTGCGGCCTGAATCGGGACTTCGAATTGTTGCCTTGGAATCAATTCACGGAGCTTTGTCGTCATCATTACGCCATATGCGTAGGCCTTGTCTTTGTGAACGATTGCGCTAAATGCGTCTACGCCTTCGCTCTGAAGCAAAATATCTACCTTTACTAGATCGCCTTCGGCTTCGCCGATTGGTTCGTAATCTAGGGACGCATAGCCACGAGTCTTTGATTTAAGTTGATCGAAGAAATCAAAAACAATTTCAGCAAGTGGCAAGGTGTAGCGAATCTCGACGCGATCTTCGGATAGGTAATCCATGCCGAGCAGGGCGCCTCGACGCTCTTGGCAGAGTTCCATAATTGCGCCAATGAATTCGGATGGGGCTAATACCGTTGCACGAACGATTGGTTCAAATACCGCTTCGATTTTTTCGTTGGGAAATTCAGATGGATTTGTAACAGTCATTTCCTTGCCATCGCCTTTAACAACGCGATAGACCACGCTTGGTGCAGTTGAGATTAGGGATAAACCTGCTTCACGTTCTAGGCGTTCGCGAACGATTTCCATATGTAGCAGACCTAAGAAACCACAACGGAAACCGAAACCTAGTGCTGCAGAAGTTTCTGGTTCGTAAACAAGTGCCGCATCATTTAGTTGCAACTTATCGAGGGCTTCACGGAGCATTGGATATTCAGCGCCATCTAATGGGAATAGACCAGAGAAAACCATTGGCTTTGGATCTTTATATCCAGCAAGGGCTTTCTTAGTTGGGTTGTGATAAGTCGTGATGGTGTCACCTACACGAGATTGGCGAACATCTTTTACACCAGTAATTACATAACCTACTTCGCCAACACCAAGTCCTTTGCTGACAACAGGTTCTGGTGAGATAACGCCGACTTCAAGCATTTCGTGGCGAACGCCAGTAGAAAACATTTGAATTTGATCGCGAGTTGAAAGGTGGCCATCGACTACGCGAACGTATGTAACAACTCCGCGATATGTGTCGTAGACCGAGTCAAAGATAAGTGCGCGGGCTGGCGCGTTTGCATCGCCAACTGGTGCCGGAATTTGTTTAACGATTTGGTCTAAAAGTTCGGTAACGCCTTCGCCAGTTTTTCCAGAGACGCGTAAGCAATCTTCTGGTTGGCAGCCAATTAACTTTGCTAGCTCTTCAGCGAATTTTTCTGGTTGCGCTGCAGGTAAATCAATTTTATTTAGCACCGGAATAATTGTTAGGTTGTTCTCCATCGCAAGATAAAGGTTTGCAAGAGTTTGGGCTTCAATTCCTTGTGCACAATCGACAAGAAGAACTGCGCCTTCGCAGGCAGCAAGTGATCTTGAAACTTCATAGGTAAAGTCAACGTGTCCTGGGGTATCGATCATGTTGAGGATGTATTCCTGGCCATCGATTCCAGAACGCCATGGCAGGCGGACTGCCTGGCTCTTAATTGTGATTCCGCGTTCGCGTTCGATATCCATACGGTCTAGATATTGGGCACGCATGTTGCGCTGTTCGACAACTTCGGTGATTCCGAGCATGCGATCGGCAAGTGTTGATTTGCCGTGATCGATATGGGCAATGATGCAGAAATTGCGAATCTGCGCTGGATTGGTTGAAGCCGGTT
>JBILDT010000005.1:0-24054 GCA_044352485.1 Candidatus Nanopelagicaceae bacterium | reverse complement strand
AAGTTATGGGCCGCATTTGTTGCAGAAGATGCAACTCTCATGGAGATCAATCCACTAGTTAAAACTAGCGATGGAAAAGTTGTTGCGCTAGATGGCAAAGTAACTCTTGATGACAGTGCAGATTTTCGCCACCCAAGCCATGAGGATCTAATTGATCACGCAGCAGCAAATCCACTCGAGGCTGCAGCTAAAGCTAAGAGCCTTAATTATGTAAAACTAGATGGCCAAGTTGGAATAATCGGTAACGGAGCTGGCTTAGTAATGAGCACTCTTGATGTTGTTGCTTATGCTGGCGAAAAGTTTGGCGTTAAACCAGCAAACTTCCTAGATATTGGCGGAGGTGCATCAGCGCAGATTATGGCAGATGGCCTAGGGATTATTCTTGGCGACCCTGATGTTCGAAGTGTTTTTGTAAATGTATTTGGCGGAATCACTGCTTGCGACGCTGTCGCTAATGGAATTGTTCAGGCGCTAACAATGCTCGGTGCCCAAGCAACTAAACCAATCGTCGTTCGCCTAGATGGCAACAATGTAATTGAAGGGCGCCGCATTCTTAATGAAGCGGCTCACCCGCTAATTCAGCAGGTTGAAACAATGGATGGCGCAGCAGCACGCGCTGCAGAATTGGCGGCAAAGTAATGGCTATTTTTATTAATGAAAATACCAAAGTTCTAGTTCAGGGAATGACTGGATCTGAAGGAACTAAGCACACTGCCAGAATGATTAAGTCCGGAACCAAGATTGTCGGTGGTGTTACTCCAGGCAAGGGCGGGCAGAGCGTCGAAATCGAAGGCGTCTCGCTACCAGTTTTCAATAGTGTTTCTGAAGCAGTTGCCGCAACCGGTGCGAATGCATCTGTTGTATTTGTTCCTCCAAAGTTTGCAAAGGCCGCGGTTATTGATGCGATTGATGCAAAATTGCCTCTAGTAGTTGTAATCACTGAGGGAATTCCAGTTCATGATTCAGCAGCTTTTTATGCATACGCTGTTGAAAAAGGAACAACTCGTTTAGTTGGACCAAACTGTCCAGGATTGATAAGCCCTGGAAAATCCAATATTGGAATCATTCCAGCAGATATCACTGGCCCAGGTCGTATTGGTTTAGTATCGAAATCTGGAACTCTTACCTATCAAATGATGTACGAACTTCGTGACTTTGGTTTTAGCACCGCAGTAGGAATTGGTGGAGACCCAATCATCGGAACAACTCACATTGATTGTCTGCGCGCATTCCAAGATGACCCAGATACTGATGCAATTGTCATGATTGGTGAAATCGGTGGAGATGCTGAAGAGCGCGCCGCAGCCTTTATCGGTGAATATGTAACAAAACCAGTAGTTGGTTATGTTGCAGGCTTCACTGCCCCAGAAGGAAAAACTATGGGACATGCTGGTGCAATTGTTTCAGGATCATCTGGAACTGCTGCTGCAAAGCAGAGTGCACTTGAAGCCGTTGGTGTAAAGGTAGGAAAGACTCCAAGTGAGACCGCACAATTAATGCGCGATATCTTAAATAATAAATAAGGTTAATTAACTTGAGCCGCATCCTGCTGATATCGTTTCAACAGGCGCTGCGTAGCGTGGCATTAATCTTGCTTCCCTTGAGTTTTATTGCGCTCTTTGCCTGGTCCACCGCAGGAAGTGCAACAGGAAATACCTCTGATCCAATTCGAGCCGCGATTTGGATGTGGCTAGGAAGTCACTTAGTTCCATTTGAACTATCGCTATCCGCAGGTTTTTCAAGTGGTGCACTTTCTTATCTTCCAATTGGCGCGGCAATATTTCCGTGGCTAGCAATTCGAAGTGGTTACAAGCGAGCAAGTGAATTCTCGAATAACTCTAGGGGCTCACGAACTTTCGTAGTATTTTTCTATACTGCGATCGCAACCCTTGCAGCAACCATTAGCCAGAGCGAAAATATCAAGCCGAACCTACTTTTAACCCCGGCCTTTGTTCTTTTATTGGGACTAAGTGCGACACTAAATTATCAAGGTAATTTCTTCCAAAAATTTAAGTTTATTACTTATGCATTTATCTCACTTTTAGGCCTATCTATTCTGGCAATAGGAATTTCTCTGGTTCTGCACTTCGAAATTGTTAAATCATTGGCAATTGTAATTCAACCAGGAATTATGGGTGGAATTCTATTTACAATTTTACAATTACTTTATCTACCGAATTTTGCACTAGCTGGCGCCTCATACTTCTTCGGCCCAGGATTCTCTATCGGGCTCGGAACTTTGATTTCACCGGTCACACTAGATATAAATTCCCTTCCAGCGATTCCATTACTTGGTTCACTTCCAACATCAGAATATCCACTAGTCCTAATTGCCTTGGTTGTTCCAGTCCTAATTCTTGCTTTAAACCAATTAAAGATTTCGTTAGCGCATAATGAATTTAGAGCTCGGCAAAAAGAGATTATGTTCAGCGCAATCCCATTTTTAATCTTGCTAACCCTCTTCTCATTTTTAGCGGGCGGCACCCTTCTCACTCAAGATATGCACCCAGTGGGAGTAACTTGGTGGAAACTTCCAGCGTTATTCGGAGCCATTCAGATACTAATTTTAATTATTGGCCTGTATCTACCTAAATTAGTTAAGGCAATGAGATCCCCAAAGAGTGAGATTTAAATGCGCATTGTTTTATTGGCCTCTGGAAATGGTTCACTTGTGCAATCGATTATTGATGCAAAGCAAAGAGGAGTGCTGAACTTAGAAATCCTTGAGCTAATTGCAGATAAAGAATGTGTAGCTATTGAACGAGCAAAGTCAGCAGGCATCGCCACAAAATGTTTACCCATGCTTGAGGATCGATCAACTTGGGATAACCAAATATTCGAAGCTGTTTCGAAATTAAATCCCGACCTGGTTGTGAGCGTTGGGTTCATGCGAATTTTGGCTGCGCCATTTGTTTCTAAGTTTCCAACTATTAATACACACCCTGCTCTGCTGCCAAATTTTCCGGGTGCCCATGCGGTGAGAGATGCGTTGGATTCGGGAGTTGAAGTAACTGGTTCAACGGTGCATTGGGTAGATGAGGGGATTGATACCGGAGCCATAATCCAGCAGCAAGAGGTCGCAGTTCTGCCAGAAGATGATGAGGCAAGTCTGCATGAACGCATTAAGATTGTGGAACGAGCGCTCATAGTTGAGACTCTTCAACGTTTTATTGCTGATGGAATACCAAGGCGGAACCAATGAATCGTAAGAAAGTAACTCGAGCACTTGTCAGTGTTTATGACAAGACCGGCTTAGTAGAACTTGGTAAAAGCCTTGAAAAACACGGGATTGAAATTCTCTCAACAGGTTCAACCGCAAAGGTATTGCGTGACGCTGGAGTAAAAGTAATTGCGGTCGAAGATCACACCGGATTTCCTGAAATGCTTGGCGGTCGAGTAAAAACACTACACCCACGAATTCATGGTGGAATTTTGGCTGACCAGAGCAACCCAAATCACTTGCAAGAGTTGGCCGATGCTGACATTGCACCTTTCGATTTAGTAGTTATAAATCTTTATCCATTCACGCAAACAATTGCGAGTGGCGCCGAGTTCAATGAATGCATAGAACAAATTGATATCGGTGGCCCAAGTATGTTGCGGGGCGCCGCCAAGAATCACAATTCGGTTGCTGTTATCTCAGATCCATCTCAATACTCATTGCTAAATTCCGCGCTCGAACAAGGTGGCTTTACGCTAGAAGAGCGCCGTAATTTGGCCATGAATACTTTCCGCAAAACTGCCGAATATGACATTGCGATAGCTGATTGGCTTGCCAATGAATTAAATCAGAACGACTGGCGCGCAAAGGTTTGGCACAAAATTTCAGATCTTCGATATGGCGAGAATCCCCATCAAAGCGCAGCGGTCTTCACGGATATTTCGAGCGCTAAGGGAATTAGTAACGCTAAGCAGCACCATGGCAAAGAGATGTCCTTCAATAATTACACCGATGCTGATGCTGCATTACGTGCAGCATATGATCACAGCCAACCATGTGTAGCGATTATCAAACATGCAAACCCATGTGGCATCGCGGTTGCATCTGACATTAAAGCTGCATATTCGGCAGCCAATGCTTGCGATCCGGTTTCAGCTTTTGGCGGCGTAGTTGCTGCAAATCGCACAGTCACTGTTGAAATGGCTAGTGCGTTGAGCGAAGTATTTACCGAAGTTGTTGTGGCGCCAGGATATGAAGCGGGAGCGATAGAAATATTGGCCGCTAAACCGTCAATAAGAATTCTTGAACTAGCTAATTACAAGATTACTAAGGAAGAGCTGCGACCAATTACTGGTGGACTTTTAATTCAAGAAAGTGATTTGATTGATGCTAGCGGCGATGATTTTGCTAATTGGCAGCAGGTTTCAGGTGGCGAAATTAGTGCACAAGTTAAGATCGATCTTGAGTTTGCCTGGCGGAGTGTGCGCTCAGTAAAAAGTAATGGAATTCTTCTAGCAAAAAGCGGTGCATCAGTTGGTGTTGGAATGGGCCAAGTAAATCGCGTTGATAGCGCAAAGCTTGCAGTGACCCGTGCCGGTGAGCGAGCAAACAATTCTGTTGCTGCAAGTGATGCATTCTTTCCCTTTGCTGATGGTCTGCAGATTCTGCTTGCTGCTGGGATCACTGCAGTAGTGGCTCCGGGTGGAAGTGTGCGCGATGCCGAAGTAATCGAGGCGGCAAAAGCGGCAAATATTGCGATGTTCTTCACGGGAGTCCGTCATTTTTCGCATGCTTAATGCTTCTCGATAGGATTCGAATATGAGCGCGATAATTCTTGATGGCAAGGCAACTGCCGCCGTTATAAAAGATGAATTACGCCAAGTCGTTTCAAAGATGGCAAAGAAGCCCGGCCTCGGAACAATACTTGTTGGTGATGATCCTGGTTCGATGTCATATGTATCTGGAAAGCATAGAGATTGCGCCGAAGTTGGAATAAATTCGATTCGAATTGATTTGCGCGCAACAGCGTCGGCAAGTGATGTTTCTGCCGCTGTCAGAGATTTAAATAACAGTAATGAGTGCACTGGATACATAGTTCAACTTCCCTTACCTGGCGAAATAAATGCCAATAAGATTTTGGAGAGTATTGATCCAAATAAAGATGCTGATGGTTTGCATCCACTGAATTTAGGTAAATTAGTTATGGGAGCAAAGGCGCCATTGCCTTGCACGCCTCGCGGAATCCTAGAGTTATTGCATCGATATTCACTAACTACATCAGGCAAAGAAGTAGTTGTTATTGGTCGTGGTTTAACTGTTGGTCGACCACTTGGATTATTGCTCTCACAACGAGGAAGCGATGCCACAGTCACAACTACGCATACCAAGACCAAAGATTTAATTTCTCATACAAAGCGTGCAGATATTGTCATTGCTGCAATTGGCAGCGCGCACTTCTTAACTTCCGAGATGATAAAACCAGGGGCAGTGGTTTTAGATGTTGGAATCACACGAACAAGTTCAGGTTTACAAGGTGATGTTCATCCTGATGTTGTAAACGTTGCATCTGCATTTGCTCCAATGCCTGGTGGCGTAGGACCAATGACAAGAGCAATGTTGCTATCTAACGTTGTAGAGATGGCGCAGATTAATTCATGAAGATTGCAGTCGATCGAATTCAACTTTTAGCTTTTGCTTTGATTGTTCTGGGCATTATCTTCGGGATTTTTGATGCGGTCCGGACTGGCGCACTGCTTCTTTCAATCGGAACCGGAATAGTTGCAACAACCAAGTTTTTACGCTCAAATCGTCGTCGGAAAATTGAATTAATACTTCCAGTAGGCATGGCAGCGCTGCTCTTTGTGGTGGCGCTCACACTGCCTAACGCCAAGTAATATCTAGCCAGTGAATTTAAAAAAGCCTTAATCCAATTCAGGTCAGAGTAGATAATAAAAAGGAAGAGAACATGAGCAGATCAGGGAAAGTAACAGTTGTCGGAGCTGGTTTTTACGGATCAACTACCGCACTTCGATTAGCAGAATATGACATCTTTGAAACAGTTGTCCTCACAGATATTTTAGAAGGAAAACCTGAAGGTCTTGCTCTTGATATGAATCAATCAAGGTCTATTGAAGGATTTGAAACCAAGATTGTTGGAGCGACAACAACTGCAGAGGGCGCTGGATACGAAGCAACTGCTAACTCAGAAGTTGTAGTAATTACTGCAGGCCTTCCGCGCAAGCCAGGCATGAGCCGAATGGATTTAATTGGCGTAAATGCTGGAATCGTTCGTAGCGTTGCTGAAAATATTGCAAAGCATTCACCAAATGCCGTAATCATCGTGGTTTCAAACCCACTCGATGAAATGACAGCACTTACCCAACTTGCAACCTCATTCCCTAAGAATCGCGTAATGGGTCAAGCAGGAATGCTTGATACTGCAAGATTTACAAACTTTGTTGCCGAAGAGCTAAAGGTTCCAGTTTCAGCCGTTAAGACACTTACTTTGGGATCACATGGCGACACCATGGTTCCGGTTCCAAGTCGTTGCACAGTTAATGGCAAAGCACTTACCGAATTGCTTGATACTGCAAAGATTGAATCACTTGTTGATCGCACCCGAAATGGTGGCGCCGAAGTTGTTGCGCTACTAAAAACAGGTTCTGCATATTACGCACCATCAGCTGCAGCTGCTCGAATGGCTAAAGCAGTAAAAGAAGATTCAGGTGAAGTTATGCCGGTCTGTGCTTGGGTAGATGGCGAATATGGAATCAGTGGTGTTTATCTTGGAGTAGAAGCTGAGATCGGCAAGAGCGGAGTTCGCAAGGTAGTTGAAAGCGCACTCACTGCTGGCGAAGTTGAAGCACTTAAAGCTGCAGCAGAAGCTGTTCGTGCAAAGCAAGCAGATGTCAAAGATCTTTAATACTTAAGAATCAAAAAGAAACGGGCGAAGAAAATGTCGAAGATAAAAGTTGAAGGAACAGTAGTAGAGCTTGATGGCGATGAGATGACTCGCATTATCTGGTCATTTATAAAAGAAAAATTGATCTTGCCTTATTTGGATGTAAATCTTGAATATTACGATCTTGGAATTGAACACCGAGATGCAACAAACGATCAGGTAACAATTGATTCTGCTAATGCAATTAAGAAGCATGGCGTTGGTATCAAGTGCGCAACGATTACTCCAGATGAAGCTCGGGTCGAGGAATTTGGCCTCAAGTCGATGTGGAAATCCCCGAATGGAACAATCCGTAATATTTTGGGTGGCGTAATTTTCCGCGAGCCAATCATCATGAAGAACGTTCCAAGGTTGGTTCCTAATTGGACTAAGCCAATTGTTATTGGCCGTCACGCATTTGGTGATCAATACAAGGCGACAGATTTCAAGGTTCCAGGCGCTGGAACTTTAACAATGACTTTCACTCCAAAAGATGGTTCAAAGCCGATGGAGTTCAACATCTTTGATTTCCCTTCAGCTGGTGTTGCAATGGGTATGTATAACCTCGATGATTCGATCCGCGACTTTGCACGTGCATCAATGAACTACGGTTTGATTCGTAACTATCCAGTATTTCTCTCGACAAAGAACACAATTTTGAAAGCATACGATGGCCGATTTAAAGATATCTTTGCTGAAATATTCGAGAGTGAATTTAAGGCAAAGTTTGATGCCGCAGGAATTACCTACGAGCACCGTCTAATCGATGACATGGTTGCAACCTCACTTCGCTGGGAGGGTGGTTATGTTTGGGCTTGTAAAAACTATGACGGAGATGTGCAATCAGATACTGTCGCACAAGGTTATGGCTCTCTTGGTTTGATGACTTCAGTGCTTATGACTCCAGATGGAAAGACTGTTGAATCAGAAGCGGCACACGGAACTGTTACTCGCCACTATCGCGATCACCAAGCTGGAAAGCAGACTTCAACAAATCCAATTGCATCAATCTTTGCTTGGACTCAAGGTCTAACACACCGCGCGAAGTTGGATAACAATCCTAAGCTCGCTGAGTTTGCATCAACACTTGAGAAAGTTTGTATCCAAACAGTTGAATCCGGAAAGATGACAAAGGATCTTGCGATCCTTATTTCAAAAGATAGTCCGTGGTTAAATACACAGGACTTCTTGGCCGCGATTGATGAAAATCTAAAGGTCGCACTTAAGTAATTAAAATAAAAAAGCCCCGCACCAGAGATGGCAGCGGGGCTTTTTAATTTAAATTAATTGATTCGTTCCCCGGAATTTGCATCAAATAGATGAACTGCTGATGCAATTGCATTAACCGAGATAGTCGCACCTGGCTTAGGTGGATTCTTTGGATCCCAGCGAACAATTATTTGGGCACCCTCATCAGTTTCTTGGGCAAACTTGATGCTCTTATCTACCGGTTTTCCATAGATGAATGCATCAGAGCCAAGCTCTTCAACAACTTCAACTAGAACATCGAAACCACCTGAAGTAGCAGGAGTAAATCCTTCTGGGCGAACACCGACGGTTACAAGTGCACCGGCGCTTGCTGGAACATCAACACTAAATCCACCAAGCTTTGCCTTACCGCCAGAAGCTGGAACGTTTAGCAAGTTCATGGCCGGTGAGCCAATAAATCCAGCAACGAATGCATTTGCTGGCTTGTCGTAAAGATTGCGAGGCGTATCGACTTGCTGTAGCAAACCATCCTTTAGCACTGCAACGCGATCTCCCATGGTCATCGCTTCAACTTGATCGTGTGTTACATAAACAGTTGTAATTCCAAGTCGACGTTGTAGTGCAGCGATTTGAGTACGAGTTGCAACGCGAAGCTTTGCATCCAAGTTTGAAAGTGGCTCATCCATCAAGAAAACTTGTGGTTCGCGAACAATTGCACGACCCATAGCTACGCGCTGGCGTTGTCCACCAGACAGTGCCTTTGGTTTACGATCTAAATAATCTTCAAGGTCAAGAAGTTTTGCAGCTTCTTTGACGCGGCGATCACGTTCTGCCTTATCTACGCCAGCAATCTTTAGTGCGAAGCCCATATTTTCAGCGACGGACATATGTGGGTAGAGCGCGTATGACTGAAACACCATTGCGATATCGCGATCCTTAGGTGCAACGTGAGTTACATCTTTATCGCCGATACGAATTGATCCAGTATCAACTTCTTCTAGGCCGGCGAGCATGCGGAGTGATGTTGATTTTCCACAACCTGATGGGCCAACTAGAACAAGGAATTCACCATCATTAATAGTTAGATTTAATTTATCTACTGCAGGCTTGGTGGTGCCTGGATAAACCCGTGATGCGTTTTCGAAGACGACTGATGCCATTTTCTTGCTCCTTTTCCGGGCAGGTACGTGCCCGACGATCCTTTGGATAAAGGTAAAGCTGGTAGTTCGCGCTCGGGTGAGCGTTGCCATAGGTTACGCGCCCGCCGCCGCTTTGGCTATCGGAAGCCCGGAAATCAGCATTTCCCTTAAGGTAAAGAAGTTACCCTTACGCCCGTGAGCATTCAAATCCTCGGCGATATTGGCATAGTCCTTTTGTTTATTGGGACTGCCGGGATCTTCGTGGCAGCCGAGATTGCTCTGATCTCGCTTCGAGAGTCACAGATTCGCCAGCTTGCGGGCAAGGGCAAGCGCGGTGACCGAGTCATCGCACTCACGAAAAATCCAAATGGGTTTCTAGCAGCAGTTCAAATTGGAATTACCTTCCTTGGCTTTCTTTCAGCGGCATTCGGTGCCGAGCGATTGGGCAGATATATCTCTCCAGTATTTGAAGATTGGGGATTGTCAGAAGGAGTAAGTAAAACCCTTGCGCTTATCTCGATAACTATTGTGATTGCATATGTGTCATTGGTATTTGGCGAACTAGTTCCCAAACGTTTGGCACTTTATCGAACTGAGATAATTGCGCTCGCTGTTGCACCACTTATTGATTTCACCGCAAAGGTATTTCGGCCAGTAATTTGGTTGTTATCTAAATCGACGGATGCCATCGTAAAGATTTTCGGAATAGGTGCCAAAGAGATTAGAAATGAGATTTCTGAAGCTGAATTAGCTGAATTAGTCTCGGGCCATACTTCACTGAGTGATGAAGAACGTGAAATTGTCGAAGAAGTTTTTGCAGCTGGCGATCTTCAACTTCATGAAATTATGGTTCCAAGAACTGAAGTTGATTTCATGGATGTTGGCCTTTCAATCACGGATGCAATAGCTGTTGCTATTGAGCATTCACATTCCAGATATCCAGTAACTCGTGGCAGCACAGATGAAGTTATCGGTTTTCTCCATGTCCGAGATCTATTAAATCCAAAGATTCATTCTTCTGCCGGCGAAACAATTTTGGATTTAGTTCGCCCAGTACTCAATTTACCTGGAACAAAGGGAGTTCTCCCTGCCCTTGCTGAAATGCGATCTAAGCGAAGCCACATCGCGGTAGTCCTAGATGAATACGGCGGCACTGATGGAATCGTCACCCTTGAAGATTTAGTTGAATGTTTAATTGGGGATATTCACGATGAATATGATTCCGAAGAGGTTGAAGTAACTCCACAGGCAAGAACCGGAGAGTTCGAAATTGATAGTTTGATTTCACTTGAAGATTTATATGATGAAACGGGAATTGTTCTCCCAGAAGGTCCATATGAAACTGTGGGTGGATTGGTCATGGATCACCTAGGGCGAATTCCAGAACTTCATGATTCAATAAATGTTAACCAGGTTCGGATTACTGTTCTGACCATAGAAGGAAAACGCGCTGGGCAGTTATTAATATCAAGTAATGAATGGAAAGATGCTCCTCATGAATAACACTGCTAAGGAGCGCGTGTTATCTGGCATTCAGCCAACTCATGGCTCTTTTCATCTAGGCAATTACTTAGGCGCGATTAAGCAATGGGTGGATTTACAGAACACTAACGATGCTTTTTACTGTGTAGTCGATCTGCATGCTCTCACCGTAGAAACCAAACCAGAAGATTTTCGCAAACGCACACTGGCCTCTGTTGCTCAGTTAATTGCGCTAGGGCTCGATCCTGATAAGTGCACGCTCTTTATCCAATCCCATGTTCCTTCCCACAACCAATTGAGTTGGGTTCTAGAGTGCTTAACTGGATTTGGTGAAGCAAGTCGAATGACCCAATTTAAAGATAAGTCGCAGAAGGCTGGTTCGGATCGCACCGTTGTTGGTTTATTCACCTATCCAATTTTGCAGGCCGCTGACATCTTGTTATATCAAGCGAATAAGGTCCCGGTAGGCGAAGATCAGAGACAGCATATTGAATTAACACGAGATCTTGGACAACGTTTCAACTCAAAATTTGGTCAGACTTTTACAATTCCTGAAGGCTATATTCTCAAAGCTGGGGCGAAGATAAATGATTTGCAGGATCCAACAGCGAAGATGAGCAAATCAAGTTCATCAGGTGGTGGCGTAATCGAGCTGATGGATAGTCCCGAGGTAAATACTAAGAAGATAAAGAGTGCAGTGACCGACACTGGTCGCGAAGTGATCTTCGATGAAAAGGAAAAACCTGGAGTATCAAATTTGCTTACTATATACAGCGCTTTAACTGGTAAGACTATAGATCAAGCACAGAATGATTTTGCTGGCAAGGGATATGGAGATTTCAAGTCCGGTGTTGCAGAAGTCGTAGTCGAGTATCTAAACCCAGTTAGAGAAAGAGCAGAAGAATTATTGAAAGATGAAGCACACTTGAAGAAGCTGCTAAAGATTGGTGCTGAGAAGGCAGATGCAGTTGCTTCGAAAACACTCAAGAATGTTTATGAAGCGCTAGGACTGATTCCTCGTGGCTAAAAGATTTTTTATAGTTGCTGCGCTCACGGCACTTCTGCCAATTGCGCCAGTAAATGCCGCACCAGAAAAAGTAAAAATCGGAATTGTTTACGATGTAGGTGGCCGTGGTGATAGAGCCATAAATGATGCTGCTGCTGCCGGAGTGGATAGCGCCAAGGCGAAGTTAGGTCTCTCAGATTTTGATGTGCGCGAATTAGTGACAACTGGAATAGATTTTGATCGCGAAAACCGCATCGAATTCTTAGTTAAAGCAAGTTATGACTTAATAATTGGTGTTGGACCTTCTTTTAATCAAGCAATGATTTTTATGTCAGAGAAGTATCCAGAATCCCAATTTGCTGTAATTGCAAGTGACGGCGTTGAATCTCTAAATGTCAGCTGTATGGCCTTTGATTTAAATCAAGGTTCGTTCTTGGCAGGTGTAACGGCAGCCTTGAATTCAAAGTCTAAAAAAGTTGGATATCTAGGAGATGCATCCAATCCGAACAATTCAATTAATCTCAAGAACTTTAGAGCTGGTGTGAAATATGCAGGAGTCAAAGCAAAGGTTTTTGCCACAAATGCATCGACATCAGCGGAAACTGAAATTGCCAAACTTTCAGAACAAGGTGGGGATGTTTTTTTCATAAACTGGTCAAGAAATGGCAGTGTATTAACGGAAGCAAATAAGCTGGCAAAGGCTAAGAAATCTATAAAGTTAATCGGTATTCGACCAGATCAATTTTTCATTGCAACCAAGGATGCCCAGAAATTTCTGATTGGTTATGTTAATCAAAGATATGACATTGCTATCAGCGACTTATTTAGTGCCGCAATGTCTGGAAGATCAATTACGGAAGAGGTAGATGGCGAGAAGGGTGTCTTTGGTCGAAATTACACTCTTGCAAATAAGGGAATAGATTTAATTGCAACATCAGCTAATTCGGCTTCGAAGAGCGCTCTTACCCGAGCCAAGAGTGCAATCATTTCGAAGAAAATTACAATCGTAAACTAAAGCTTAGATTCCAATCGGGTGCCAGATAGTTTTAATCTCCATAAAGCTTGTCATCCGTTTCGTTGATTGTAATTCGCCGAAGGCATGTATCCGCTTTAGATTCTCTGAACCAAGCTCTCTAAGTTCAGTCAGATCCTTGCTGCTGACTCCGGTTGCATCAATTCCATCAATATCCATGTGCGAACCAGCCCAAGTTACGAATTGATCAAACTTTCCGGTCAGGATATTTACTACCCCGGCAGGGACATCGCTTGTTGCCAGGCATTCAGCTAGCGTAATTGCGCATAATGGAAATTTTTCATTTGCAATAAGAATTGCAGTATTTCCTGAAGCTATAACTGGTGCTAATCCTGAAACTAAATTAAGCAGAGATGGCTTGGCATCAGCAAAGATTGCAATTACACCTAGGCTTTCTGGAATTGAGAAGTTATAGAACGGCCCAGAGACTTGATTCGATGATCCTGAGATAGCTTCAATTTTGTCACACCAACCGGCATACCAAACCCAAGTATCTATTGCGCTCTGCACTTGTACTTTTGCTGCCGCAGGAGTTGCCCCTTCTTGCGCAATAATCTCTGCAATGAATTGATCGGCACGCCCTTGCATTATTTCGGCTACCCGATAGAGAATTTGGCCACGATTAAATGCACTTGCACTAGACCAACCTTGATGGGAATTGCGTGCTGATACAACAGATTCACGTAAATCTTTTCTTGATCCAAGACAGGGATTTGCCAGAAACTTTCCCTTGCTATCAGTGATTTCATAGACTCGACCAGATTCACTTCGGGGAAAGCTGCCATTTATAAATAATTTATAAGTTTTCATAACATCAATGCGCATTATTTTTCACCCTTCAAATAGCCACTTAGGCCATGTCGTCCACCTTCGCGGCCCCAACCAGATTCCTTATAGCCACCGAATGGGCTAGCAGGATCAAATTTATTAAATGTATTTGACCAGATTACGCCAGCTCGAAGTTGTTTCGCGGCCCAGAGAATTCGTGAACCTTTATCACTCCAGATTCCTGCTGATAGTCCGAAAGGAGTGTTATTGGCTTTATCGATTGCTTCTTGCGGTGTGCGGAATGTTAGAACAGATAGAACTGGCCCAAATATCTCTTCGCGCGCAATTCGATGTGATTGTGAAACCCCAGTAAATATTGTTGGGGGATACCAGAAACCAGTTGTCGGAAGTGAGCAATTTGGACTCCAACGCTGCGAGCCTTCAATATCACCTGAATCAGCAAGCTCTCTAATCCTAGAGAGTTGTTCCGAACTATTGATTGCACCCAGATCCGTGTTCTTATCCATTGGATTACCAATCCGAATTAAATTAATTCGGTTTTTAAGCTTCTCTAGGAGTTCATCCTGAATATTTTCTTGAACTAACAATCTTGATCCAGCACAACATACATGTCCCTGATTAAAGAAAATTCCATTAACAATGCCTTCAACCGCTTCGTCTATCGCGGCATCTTCAAAAACTATATTCGCGCCCTTGCCGCCAAGTTCAAGGGTTGCGCTCTTCTTGGTTCCGGCAATCGCTTTAGCAATTGCCTTTCCAACACTTGTTGAACCAGTGAAGGCAACTTTATCTACCCCTGGATGATTGACTAGATGAGAGCCAGTAGCGCCATCACCGGTAATTATGTTGACAACACCCGCTGGCAATCCTGCTTGTTGGCAAACTTCTGCAAACAAGAGCGCGGTAAGTGGCGTTGTCTCTGCTGGCTTTAATACAACGGTATTTCCAGTTGCTAGTGCTGGTGCAATTTTCCAGGCCAACATCAGCATCGGGAAATTCCATGGAATTATCTGGGCAGCGACACCATAAGGTTTTGGATTTGAACCAACACCAGCATATGAAAGTTTGTCAGCCCAGCCAGCATGGTAAAAAAAGTGCGCAGCAGCAAGAGGAATATCGGTATCCCTTGTTTCCCGAATTGGTTTTCCATTATCTAAAGTTTCAAGGACAGCAAATTCCCGGGATCGCTCTTGCAGGATTCGGGCAATTCTAAAGAGATACTTTCCACGTTCAGCTGCAGGCATTTTTGACCAAGTTTTTGTAAAAGCGTTTCGGGCAGCTGTTACAGCTAGATTTACATCGGCGAGTTCGGCGTAAGCAATTTTTGCCAATACTTCTTCAGTGGCTGGATTAACGGTTTTAAACGTCTTGCCACTCTTTGGTGCGACAAATTTTCCATTTATAAATAGCCCATATTCGCTCTTGATATCTACAAGTGCGGCCGACTCTGGCGCTGGTGCGTATTCAAACTTTTCCATTACTTATTCACTCTCATCAATCCAGCGTCACGTAGTTAGGGCTAGCGTAATACCCATCACGCATTTTCATACGTTGCATGAGTAAATCATTTAGAAGCGCACTTGCGCCGATTCTAAATAGCGAAGGATCAAGCCACTCTGGGCCGGCTATTTCATTTACTAAGACCAATTGTTTGATTGCATCTTTGGTATTTCGAATTCCACCAGCTGGCTTTACCCCAATTCGGGTGCCAGTCATCTTGTAATAATCTCTTACCGCTTCAAGCATTACATACACGACAGGTGCTGTGGCGGCGGGTGCAACTTTTCCGGTGCTGGTCTTTATGAAATCTGCACCAGCAAGCATTGCCAGATATGACGCCTTTCTTACATTATCTAAGGTAACGAGTTCGCCAGTCTCTAAAATAACTTTTAGATGGATATCACTTCCACATACTTCCTTTATTGTTTTAATTTGATCAAAGACATATCCCAATTTACCTGCCAAGAAAGCGCCGCGATCAATGACCATATCAATTTCAGTTGCACCATTTGCAATTGCATCTCGCGTATCTTGAATTTTGACTTCAATACTTGCTCTTCCGGATGGGAATGCGGTCGAGACTGCTGCAACTGGAATATTCTCACCGCCGCCAGCATCAAGTGCTTGGCGAGCAATTTTCACCATGTCGTTGTAAACGCAGATTGCACCAACTGATGGAACGGTTAAATCAGTTGGGTTCGGATAAACACCTTTTGCGCAGAGCGCTCTTACTTTTCCTGGAGTATCCGCGCCTTCGAGGGTAGTTAAATCAACCATTCGGATTGCTAAATCTATTGCCCAATTTTTGCTTGAAGTCTTGATGCTTCGAGTTGCCAGCGCCTCCACTCGGGCTTTTGCGCCAACTTCATCAACAGCAGAAAGCGTATTTAGGAATTTCTTTAAAGCGGCTTCGCTGTTATCTGCCAGTAGCGTTGAATTCACGCCACAAATCTAGCACTTAGTAATTAGCCTGCTATCTATTTAATCTTCAATCAAACATAAGGTCGCACCGCTGGCAACAGTCTGACCGACATTTACTTGCAACTTTGCGATGGTTCCGGCCTTGTGTGCAATAAGTGGCTGCTCCATCTTCATTGCTTCTAGAACGACTATTAACTCCCCAACTTCTACGCGGTCACCATTGGATTTAACGATTTTTACAACGGTGCCTTGCATCGGGCTTTCAAGTGAATCACCAGCAAGTGCGGTGATTGCATTGCTTTTAACACGATGTCGTTTCTGGATTGGCTCTGGAGTATGAAGTAAAACTTCGAATCTATGCCCATCAACTTCAGCAATTATCTTCTGAGATGCAGCCTTGGAATCAGCGGTTCCTTGCTTAAATGAGAATGGTGGAATCTCATTCTTAAACTCATTCTCGATATAACTTGTATAAACCTTAAAATCTTTATTGAAGTTGGGATCATCAACAATTGCGCGGTGAAAAGGAAGGGCAGTCGCTAATCCACCGATATCAAATTCGCGAAGTGCGCGACGTGCTCGTTCTATCGCCTCTTCTCGAGTAGCAGCTGTAACAATTAACTTTGCTAGAAGTGAATCAAAGTGTGAACCTATTGTGTGGCCATGGTCGAATCCCGCATCAATTCGAACTCCGGGACCTGATGGAACTTCCCACTTGGTAATTGTTCCAAGCGATGGAAGGAATCCCTTTCCAGGGTCTTCGCCATTAATTCTAAATTCAATACTGTGACCGCGAATTATTGGATCAACTGGATTAATACTCTGACCATCTGCAATTCTAAATTGTTCGCGAACTAGATCTAGCCCAGTTACTTCTTCACTTACTGGATGTTCAACTTGTAGTCGAGTATTTACCTCAAGGAAGGAGATGGTTCCATCCGAACCAATTAAGAATTCACATGTTCCGGCGCCGATGTATCCAGCCTTCTTCATAATCGCTTTGCTTGAAGAGTAAAGTTGATCTATCTGGGCTTGCGTTAAGAATGGCGCCGGAGCTTCTTCAACTAGTTTCTGATGGCGGCGTTGCAGTGAACAATCACGGGTGCTAACTACAATGGCATTTCCTTTAGCATCAATCAATACTTGAGTTTCGACGTGACGTGGTTTATCTAAATAGCGTTCAACGAAACATTCACCACGGCCAAAGCCGGTTATTGCCTCACGGACTGCTGATGCGAATAACTCTGGAATCTCTTCAATCGTATGAGCAACTTTTAGCCCACGGCCACCGCCACCATGTGCTGCCTTGATCGCGACTGGAAGTCCATGTTCTTTAGCAAAGGCAATGATTTCTTCTGGTGAATCAACTGGATCAACTGTTCCGGCAACCAGCGGCGCACCAACTTCAGCGGCAATTTTTCTGGCTGAGACTTTATCGCCAAGAAGTCGAATTGCATTTGGTGGGGGACCAATCCAGATTAAACCTGCAGCAATAACTAAATCAGCGAAGTCTGCATTTTCAGATAAAAATCCATATCCAGGATGCACGGCATCTGCACCGGATTTTTTGGCAATCTCAATAATCTTCTTCTGATCTAAATAAGTTTCAGCGGCCGATAGACCATTTAAAGCATAAGCCTCATCAGCTGTCGCAACATGCAGTGAAGTGCGATCTTCATCTGAGTAGATTGCAATTGATTTGATTCCGTGATCTCGTGCGGCTCTTGCCACACGAACTGCAATCTCGCCACGGTTTGCGATTAAAACAGCCTTCATGCGCTCACCGCCGATTTTGCAATTGAATTCCAAGATAAGCCCAGCGAGTTAACAACGCGGCGGAGTAATGGAAGAGATAGCCCAATAATTCCTGATGGATCGCCTTCGATTCTTGTAATGAATGGTGCGCTTAAACCATCGAGAGTAAATCCACCCGCAACATTTAGTGGTTCGCCCGATGCAACATATTCAGCAATCTCGGCATCAGTCATATCAGCAAAGAAGACTTTGGATGTTGAAACATCGCTGATCTCAATACCTTGCTTAGTATCGATAATGCAGTGACCGGTGTGCAGATACCCGAAGTTGCCGCGCAATTCTTTGCAACGTGCAGTCGCGAGCTCTGGTGTTAAAGGTTTGCCGAGTGATTTACCCTGAAATTCGAAGGTGGAATCGCAACCAATAATTAAATGTTCGCTACCAACCTGCGGTTTGATGGTGTGGGCTTTAAGGATTGCTAGTGCGATAACCATCTCTCTTGGCGCAAGTGAGGTTAGCTTTGGATCTTCTTCGTCGACTCCACTAACAATTACTTGAGCCGAGATCCCGCAAGATTCTAATAATCTTCTGCGCGATGGCGAAGCAGATGCCAGAACAACACTTCTTGAATCTGACATTCTTGAATCTGACATTAGAAGCTCTGCCCCCACTTGCGTGGCAGCGGTTGGCGAATCTGCGATTTACGCCAGAGGCTAGCTGTATTTACCTTCTTTATAACTGGAGTTGGCAGAGCTTTCTCTAGAGCAGCAAGTTCTTTATCGGTTGCAGTTCCGTTTAGAATCGTAAATTTCTTATTCATTAAAGTGGAATATTTCCGTGCTTTCGAGGAGGAAGTGCTACTCGCTTATTTCGAAGCGCATTGAGCGCCTTATCAATTTGATGTCTAGTTTCTTGTGGCTCGATTACGGCATCGATAAATCCACGGTCTGCTGCGATGTATGGATTGAGCAAAGTCTCTTCATAATCTTCAATAAGCTCTTTTCGTTTTGCATCAGTATCTTTAGCATCTGCAAGCTCTTTACGGTGAAGAATGTTTACAGCTCCTTGTGCACCCATAACTGCAATCTGCGCAGTCGGCCAGGCCAGGTTTACATCAGCACCAAGATGCTTTGATCCCATAACAATGTATGCGCCGCCATATGCCTTACGAGTAATAACTGTAATTAATGGGACAGTCGCTTCACCATATGCATAAAGCAATTTTGCGCCACGGCGAATGATGCCGTTCCACTCTTGTTCAGTGCCCGGCAAGAAACCTGGAACATCGACGAGAGTAATAACTGGAATTCCAAAGGCATCACAAGTGCGAACAAAACGCGCGGCTTTCTCGCTTGCTGCAATATCTAACGTTCCGGCCAATGCTTGTGGCTGATTGGCAATGATTCCAACTGAATGACCTTCGACTCGGCCAAAGCCAACCAGAATATTTGGCGCATATAGCGTGTGCACTTCCAAGAAATCAGCTTCATCTAAAATTGCTTCGACGAGAACCTTCATGTCATAAGGCTTATTTGGATTATCTGGAATCAATGAATCAAGTGCGCGATCAGATGGTGAAACATCTTTACTCTCGGTCGCAGCCAATACAGGTGATTCATCCATATTGTTACTTGGTAAATAGGAGAGAAGTGCCTTCACATAATCAATTGCATCGTCTTCGCTATCGGCAAGGTAATGCGAATTTCCAGTTTTTGTATTGTGAGTTCTTGCGCCACCAAGTTCTTCCATCCCAACTTCTTCACCAGTCACAGTTTTAATCACATCCGGACCAGTAATAAACATTTGAGAGGTTTCATTAACCATAATTACAAAGTCGGTTATCGCTGGTGAATAAACTGCGCCGCCAGCTGTAGGTCCCATGATTAGAGAAATTTGCGGGATAACGCCAGAAGCCCGAACATTTCGCTTGAAGATCTCGCCATATTGGCTTAAGGATGCAACACCTTCTTGAATACGCGCCCCACCAGAATCGTTGATTCCAACAATTGGAATTCCACTTTTAAGTGCAAACTCCATGACTTTTACAATCTTTTCACCAACGACTTCACCAAGGCTTCCGCCAAAAGTTAAGAAATCTTGCGAGTAAATCGCAATCGCGCGACCATCAACAGTTGCATGTCCAGTCACAACACCATCACCGTAAATTCGATTCTTATCCATACCAAAATTTGAAGAGCGGTGACGAGAGAACGCATCCATCTCGACAAAAGAACCTGGATCTACGAGGCGGGCAATACGCTCGCGAGCGGTTAACTTTCCTTGGGCATGACGCTTCTCGATTGCCTCTGGCGTTCCATTTGTCTCCGCTTGTAAACGACGTCTACGAAGATCAGCAATCTTTCCGGCTGTAGTGCGAATATCATCAGTCACGGTCGTAGATTACTAGTTCTCATCAGTTATTCCTACAAAGTAATATGAAATGAGTCAGCAAGTGAAGCCAGAATTATTGAGCGCCGATTCAATTACAGGCGCAGTGAAGAGCAGTTACTGGCGAGTATCAGTTGTAGACGAGATTGATTCAACACAGAATTATTTACGCACCAGTAATCCAAAACCTGGAGATTTAATTACTGCCGAGTATCAAAGTGCTGGACGAGGTCGCCTTGATCGTAAATTTGATGCAGAGAAATCCAGCGCACTTCTTTTTTCTTTTTATCTTGAACCAGAAATCAAAGTAGAAAGCCTTGGTTATTTAACCCTGCTTGTTGGGGCTAGTGTGACTGCAACTTTAAACGAAGTTACAAATTCAAATAAATTTAGATGTAAGTGGCCAAATGATATTTTGTTCGGCGATCTCAAAGTTGCGGGATTACTTGCTGAAAAAACGAAGAGCGGAGTAATTGTTGGAATTGGAATAAATGTGTCAACTGAAAAGAATGAACTTCCAGTTGCTCATGCAACATCAATATTTCTTGCAACTAATGCACACCTTGATCGAAATATTTTGCTTGCCCAGATCTTGAATAACTTAGAAAAGGATTTACTTTCTTGGCAGAATGGGGAGGACCTGACCTCAAAATACCGAAAACTGAGTGCAACTATCGGAAGAGAGGTTCGAATTGAGCGGCCAGATGGTTCGAAAATTGAGGCAACAGCTGTAGATATTGATGAGACTGGAAGCCTTCACCTCGATAATGGTCAACTTATAACGGTTGGAGATGTTGTTCATCTGGACAGTAAACTTTCGCAGTGAGCTTTCCACGAGTCGGAGTAATTGGCGCCGGCCAACTTGCCCGAATGATGGCAGTCCCAGCAAATGATCTAGGAATAGATTTCAAAGTATTCGCTGCAATTCCAAATGATTCTGCTGCCCAGGTTTCACATTTTGTTCTGGGTGACTATACAAATATAGATTCAGTTCTTGAATTTGCAAAGAGCTGTGATGTTCTGACCTTTGAACACGAGTTAGTCCCACAGAGTGTTATAAAAGCAGTAGAGGCAGCTGGCATAAAAGTTTATCCACGCTCGCAATCATTTACTTATTCGCAAGACAAGTTAGAAATGCGTAAGAAGATAGCCGAGTTGAATCTACCCAATCCAAAATGGCAGAAATACCAAGGCGAAGGCTGCGAAATACGTTTTCCATTGATAGCTAAATTACCTTCGGGTGGATATGACGGTCGGGGCGTATTCCAAATAGATTCTGAAGCACAATTACAGGAACTACATACAAAAGCTGGTACTTTGTTGCTCGAAGAGAAATTGAATTTTGATTATGAAATCTCAGTTATGGTTGCCAGATCTCCACATGATCAAGCAGCAACTTGGCCGGCAACGCTAACGATTCAGAGCGATGGAATCTGCACTTCGACAGTTACGCCTGTTCCTGAAATATCTGATGCGCTTGCAAATAAAGTTCAAGCTGCTGCGCTAGAGATAGCATCCGGAATCTCGCTAGTAGGTGTGATGGCGGTCGAGATGTTTATCATTGGTGAAAACTTTTATATAAATGAACTTGCACTTCGCCCTCACAATTCAGGGCACTGGAGTATTGAAGGATCAGAAACTAGTCAGTTCGAACAGCATCTTCGTGCAATCTTAGATTTACCTCTTGGTAGCACAGCACTTCGAACCAAATTTACGGTTATGGGAAATGTGTTGGGTGGTGAAAAGAGCGATATGTATCGACCATATCTCCACCTGATGGCACGAGCACCAAACCTTAAATTCCACCAATATGGCAAAGAGGTTAAGCCTGGACGCAAGATTGGCCACGTAACTATGTGTGGTGAAAATCTTCTACAATTGCAGCAAGAAGTTGCCCATGCCGTTGACTACATGAATGGAGTTATTGATGAGTGATGTAGCAATAATCATGGGTTCAGATTCTGATTGGCCAATCATGGAAGATGCCGCAAAAGTTTTAGATTCACTTGGTATCACTTATTCAGCAGATGTTGTTTCTGCTCACCGCATGCCCCTTGAAATGGTCGAATTTGCGCAGAGCGCAAAAGCAAAAGGTTACAAAGTAATAATTGCGGGCGCTGGCGGATCCGCCCACCTTCCTGGAATGGTTGCATCACTAACACCACTTCCAGTAATTGGAGTTCCAGTAGCACTAAAGAATTTAGATGGAATGGATTCATTACTTTCAATTGTTCAGATGCCCGCAGGAATTCCGGTTGCAACCGTTGGTGTTGGAAATGCAAAGAATGCTGGTCTGCTTGCGGCAAGAATTCTTGGAGTAAGCGATGAGGAAATTTCAAAGAAAGTCAGTGGAGAACTTGCAAAGATAAATACCGAAGCTAAAGAAAAAGGCGCAAACTTAACGAGCAAACGCACGCAAAAAACTGGTTTTTAGTCGTCAATGAAAATTCTTTCACCAGAGGCACACCAAAGAAAAATTGTTAGAGTTCTTGGATTAGCCCAGGTTCTAAATGGAATTGGCGTAGCCGGAACAGTTGCTGCTGGTTCATTACTTGTCTCATCAATAACTAAATCTGATGGCTTATCAGGTCTTGCACAAACCATTTCAGTTCTAGGAGCTGCCGTTATGGCGCTTCCGCTTGCTCGGCTTACTCAGAGTGGTGGGCGCAGACTTGCATTGACCTCTGGTTACTCCATCGGTGTAGTCGGTGCGGTGTTAGCAATTTTTGGTGGCGCAAATCAGAATTTATTTTTTATGCTCCTGGGTGCTTTTATGGTTGGCGCGGCATCAGCATCGGGGTACCAAGCAAGATTTGCCGCAATTGATTTAGCAACACCAGAAAAGAGATCCAAAGATTTATCTTTTGTGGTTTGGGGTTCAACGATTGGCGCTGTGACCGGGCCGAATTTAATGGAGCCATCTGGTGTATTTGCTGCAGCTTTAGGTCTTCCAAAACTAGTTGGGCCATATTTCATAGCTGCTTTTACTCTTGCGCTTTCAGTAGTTGTTATTCAATTATTCCTAAAGCCTGATCCCTTTCTAACTGCGAACAAAGTAGCGACAGGGAGCTCTCCGCAAGAACAAAAATCTATGCGCTCGGCACTCAAACACATTCGAGAGTATCCGTTAGCGCTTTTTGCAATTGCTTCTGTAGCTATTGGGCATCTAGCGATGGTTTCAATAATGGTTATGACGCCAGTGCATATGGCGCACTCGGACGCATCACTACGAATAATTGGCTTTGTAATAAGTGTTCACGTTCTAGGAATGTATGCCTTCTCCCCAATAGTTGGCGCAATGAGTGACAAGTTCGGTCGAGTAAAAACTATCCAAATTGGGATTTTAATTTTAATCGCATCTGCTCTAATTTCTGCTCTGGCCCCACACCATGATTCATTCACACTAGGAATCGGATTATTTCTCCTTGGCCTTGGGTGGTCATTTACGCTAATTGCGGGCTCAACACTTTTATCCGAAACTGTAAGTTTAGAAATGCGCCCATCAACGCAAGGCGCTAGTGATTTAGTTATGAACTTAATGGGTGCAGGAGGTGCCGCAATTGGCGGTGTAATAATCGGATTCTTCTCATATGCCGCACTCTGTTACGCAATCGGATTGGTCTTTCAAACTTAAAACAAAGTAAGCCGTTAGTTTGCGCGCCCCAAAGCCCTAAATTTCCAACCAGCAGCAATCCAAGCTTCACGATCTAGCGCATTGCGGCCATCAATTATTATTGGATTTGCTACCAACTTGGCCATCTTTGCCGGATCAAGTTCGCGATAAATTTTCCATTCGGTTAAATGCAGAACTAAATCTGCGCCCATAAGTGCGCCTTCAATATCTTCCGAGAATCCAAGAGCAGGGAATCTCTTCCTTGCAGGAGCAATAGCTTTTGGATCATGAATTGTGACAGTGGCACCAGCTGCTGCAATTTGGGCAGCGATATCTAG
>JBILDT010000045.1:0-7409 GCA_044352485.1 Candidatus Nanopelagicaceae bacterium | reverse complement strand
GAACTTAAGTAGTTAATACTTAAATTTAGTTAAGATATATAGGTGAAGGTGAAGCCAGTTTCAGGCGAGAGGAAAACGCGCAAGCGACCTCTCTCTGGAACTGGCTTTACTCCTTTTATAATCCGGAGATTGCTTACCAGCATCCTCTTAGTATTTGGTGTTACTTTTATTTCTTTTTCAATTACTCAGCTTGTTCCTGGCGATCCAGTAGCTGCAAATTTAGGTCAGAGCGCATATAGCGATCCAGAAATTGTCGCCGCCTTTGAGAAAGAATTCGGCCTCGATCAGCCAGTGCCAGTTCAATATTTTAAATATGTTACAAATTTACTCCAAGGAGATCTTGGAATATCACTCTCGAGCAAGCGCCCAGTAGCAGAGGATTTGAAGGAGTATTTCCCGGCAACTTTAGAGATTGCACTTGTCGCAGTATTTCTTGCGCTAATTGTTGGATTAATTCTTGGAATAATCTCCGCGGTTACTCGCGATCGTTGGCCAGATCAGATTATTCGAGTTTTTAGTTTAACCGGAGTTTCAATGCCAGCATTTTGGACGGCGCTGACTGCGTTCTATATTTTCTTCTTCGTATTGGGCTGGGCGCCGGGAACTGGGCGACTTGAACCAGGTGGCGAAGCGCCACCAACTGTCACCGGTCTCTTCACAATTGATGCGCTGATTAATGGCGACTTTAAAACATTTAGACAAGCATTCTCTTATCTGCTTCTGCCAGCAGTTGTTCTTGCAATTTACGCTGTCGGAGTTCTAACTCGCTTTACTCGCGCTTCAATGCTTGAAATCTTAGGTAACGATTATGTAAGAGCAGCAAGGGCAAAAGGTCTTCCAGAGTTCACTGTTATTAGACGCCATGTTTTGCGTCCAGCTTTGCTATCCATTATTACGGTAGCTGGCGTGGCCTTTGCGAGCTTATTGGCTGGTTCAGTTTTAGTTGAGAACGTCTTCTCTTGGCCAGGGCTAGGTCAATATGCATACCGTGCTGCAGTTGGTCTGGATTTACCTGGAATTATGGGTGTAAGTATGGTTGTTGCAACTGTTTATATAACCATGAACCTAATAGTAGATATTTTGTATCGCATTATCGATCCACAGATGAAGGATTCAGCATAATGGCAACCATCTTGAAAAAATTGAAGCCTTCAAAGAATGCGAACTCAATCTGGCGCCAACCACTTGCCGTTGTCGGTATTGCAATAATTGCAAGTTGGACCATCCTCGCAGTATTCGCTCCCTGGATTGCTCCTTATAATCCAAATGCGCAAGATGCAGATAAGTTCTTAACACCATCAGCCGCGCACTGGATGGGAACCGATGAATTAAACCGAGATATCTGGAGCCGAATTATTTACGGTGCCAGAATCTCGCTACCTTATTCACTTCTCTTAGTAGTTTTGTCGGCAACTATCGGCTCAATCATTGGCGCGATTTCAGGATATGCCGGTGGAAAAATTGACTCATTCATCATGCGCGTTACAGATGTCTTCTTTGCATTCCCAGGAATTGTTCTAGCAATGGCAGTAGCTGCAGCACTAGGACCACAGATTAGAAATGCCGTTATCGCGATAACTATTGTGGCTTGGCCGGTTTATGCGCGGTTGGTACGTGGTTTAATTCTTAACGCTAAGCAGAATGATTATGTAACGGCATCAGCGCTTCTTGGTTCATCAGCGCTTCGAACACTTGTTGTTGATCTTCGCCCTAATTTATCTGGACCAGTCTTTGTTTTAGCATCACTTGAAGTCGGTAACGCACTTCTACTTCTATCAGGACTTTCATTCCTAGGACTAGGAGCCCAACCACCTGCTGCTGAATGGGGCTCGATGGTTTCAATGGGAGCGGTTAACTTTGATCGTTGGTGGGTCGGACTCTTCCCAGGACTTGCGATTTTGACTGCAGTATTGGCATTTAACTTTATTGGCGACTCACTTCGAGATGCGCTTGATCCAAGAACTGCAAAGGCGCTACGCGACTAATGAATCTATTGACTGTTGAAAATTTGACGGTAACTCTTGCGACTGGAAGTGGCGAAGCCCAAGCAGTTCGCAACCTCTCTTTTAATGTCGGTCGCGGTGAAATTCTTGGTGTTGCCGGGGAGAGCGGTAGTGGCAAAACCATGACTGCGCTAAGCATGCTTGGCTTGTTGCCATATAAAGGTAAAGCAACCGGTTCGATTAAATTTGATGGCAGAGAAGTTCTCACAAGCACAAAGCGTGAATATCGTGATTTGCGCGGCAAAGATATTGCGATGATCTTCCAGGATCCAATGACATCGCTCCACCCAATGCTGACCGTAGAGGTTCAGCTAACTGAGCACCTTCGCCATCACCGCAAGGTAAGTAAGGATGCTGCAAGAAACAGTGCGCTAGAGCTTCTTGCAACAGTGAAGATTCCAGAGCCAGCAGCCGCGCTAAAGGCCCACCCAAGTCAATTTTCTGGTGGAATGCGCCAACGTATTGCAATCGCAATGGCACTCGCTTGTGAACCAAAGCTACTTATCGCGGATGAACCAACAACTGCACTGGATGTGACAGTTCAAGCCGGTATTCTAAAATTGCTTCACCAGTTGAGAGATGAACGCAATCTCTCGGTCATGGTGATTACACACGACTTAGGTGTGCTCTCTTCACTTACAGATCGAATCATGATTATGTATGCGGGATCTGAAGTTGAATCTGGCTTAACCAAAGATTTATTGCAAAATCCTCGCCACCCGTATACCAAAGGCTTAATTGCTGCGCTTCCTGGAAATTCAGTGAGCAATTCAAAGAGCTTGCTTTCTATCGAAGGCATGCCTCCTGAACTTGGAAAATTTCCATCTGGTTGTGCTTTTCATACTCGCTGCACATTTGCAAAAGAGAGTTGCAAGGGTGAAACCCCAGCCGTTACTAACTTAACGCCATCACATCGAATTTACTGCCCAGTTAATCCATTTGCTGATGCATCAAATTCAGGAAGTAAATCATGAAAGAAATTTTGAACGTTAAGAATGTTGCTGTCGAATACGATCGACATGGACTTAAGGTTCGTGCAGTCGCCGGAGTAGATTTAACTCTCAATACGGGTGAAATTCTCGGCCTGGTAGGCGAATCCGGTTGTGGAAAATCGACCCTAGGTAAAGCAATTGTTGGAATTCTTGCTCCAGTAACTGGAGAAGTTGTCTTCGATGGACAAGTTGTAAAGAAACTGACCAGAGGAAAACGACCAAAACATTTCCGTAATTTACAGATGGTCTTCCAAGATCCATATGGATCATTAAACCCAAGACGCAAAATCGGTGTGCAGATTGCGGATGGTTTAATTGTTGCCGGAATGCCGAAGAAATTGGCACTAATAAAGGCTCAAGATTTGCTTGAGAAGGTTGGACTTCCTAGAAACGCTATCGATAGATATGCGCACCAATTCTCTGGCGGCCAACGCCAACGTATCTCAATTGCGCGTGCACTTGCAGCTGCACCAACTGCAATTATCGCTGACGAACCAATTTCAGCTTTAGATACCTCTTCACAAGCACAAGTAGCCAACTTGTTGGTAAATCTTGTAGATGAATTTGATATGGGAATGGTCTTTATCTCTCACGACTTATCAATTGTGCGTCGAATTTCAGACCGAGTAGCAGTTATGTATTTGGGAAAGATTGTTGAAGTCGGGACCGTCGATCAAATTTGGAATAACCCATCTCATCCTTATACCCGAGCACTAATCTCTGCTATCCCACATGCAGATGGCACATCATTTATGCCAAAAGATTTGCCAGGCGATGTTCCAAATCCAATGAGCCCACCAAGTGGTTGCCGATTCCATCCAAGGTGCCCATTGGCGAAAGCGGAATGTCGAAGTGAAGAACCAGCTCTACGAAAACTAGGAGATGGTCGAGATGTTGCCTGTGTTCTGCAAACTTCTGGCAGCCAACCAGTAACAATTACTTTAAATTAAGAATCGCGGGGATTAAATTGTTAATTACAAATGCAAAAATAGTTGATGTTGTTACTGGCGAAATCAGAAGTGAAGATGCTGTTCGGGTCTCAGATAATGGCGAGATCACCGAGCTCGGTAAATCAACTACTTTAAATCGCAGCGCTGATGAAGCAATAATTGACCTAGATGGCAGATATTTATTTCCAGGTTTGATTTCATGTCACACTCACTTGTCAGTGGTATTCCCATTCTCACTAACGGATCCAAATGAAGATCCCGCAATCACCGCTTTTCGTGCGGCAGAGCGAGCACATGACGCGCTCCACTCCGGTATTACAACTTTGCGTTCAGTGCACGAACAGAATCAAGTTGATTTATATTTGCGTAAGGCCGCTAAATCCGGTTGGTTTAAAGGACCAAGAATTTTTGGTGCTGGGCGCGCACTATCAACACCAGATGGGCATGGCGCAGGCTCTGCTTGCAGTTATGCAAAAGATTTCGATGGCTTCTATAAAGCGGCTATTGGCGAATTAGATGATGGCGCTGACCATTTAAAGATATTTATCACTGGTGGATTAGCCCGTGCGGGGGAGCGACCAGAAGACCCAGAGATGACCGATGATGAAATTAGAGGCGTTGTAAAGGCGGCAGAAGAGCGAAACACCTATGTCGTTGCACATGCGGGTGAATCAGCAGCAATTCAGCAGGCACTTCGCCTTGGAGTTCGCTCATTTGAGCATGGCTACATAATGGATCAAACTACTGTGGATGCAATGGCTGCTAAGGATGTCTTTTATTCGCCAACGCTTTGCGTCACTCGATCTGAGAGTTGGATGCGCGAAAAAGGGTTTGAAGAAGCATCTATTCAAAATTGTTTAGCTGTTGCTGACCGTCACTTAGCAAGCGCAAAACTTGCAATTAAAGCTGGAATAAAAATGACTAATGGAACTGATTATCCACCTGGAGATTTAGTTGAGGGAACGAGCGCCGCACTGCATGAACTATTTTTAATGCACGGCGCTGGTCTAAGCACGTTGAAGTCGCTTCAATCAATTACTTCAACAGCAGCAAATTTGATTAATCAAAAAGATAAATTAGGTCAGATCAATAAGGGTTTCTACGGCGATTTCATTGCAATGCGCGGAAATCCTTTAGATGATCCACAGAACCTAAGAGAATTAGATTTGGTAATGCAAGGTGGCCAAATCGTCGAGAATAAGCTGTAGGCGAATATGGCAACTCAGAAAGTAGAGATGTGGTTTGACACGCTCTGTCCTTGGGCCTGGATGACATCTAGATGGTTAGTTGAAGTGGAAAAAGTTCGGGATATTTCAATTGTCTGGAATCCGATGAGTCTTTATTATTTAAATAAAGGTCGCGAATCAATTAGCGCAGAGTATATGGATTATGCAAAGAAGGCACTTGGCCCACTCCGCGTCATTATGGCCGCTGAGGCTTTATATGGCGAGAAAATTAAGGGCGATTTATATACCGCCTTTGGCCATGAAATTCACTTAAACAAAATGAAGATCTCAGATGAAATGACTGCAAAGGTTCTATCTAACTTTTCTTTCTCAGAGGATCTAATGAAGTTTGCCCAAGATGAATCGCTAGATGAAAAGATTATCGAAGTCCATAATCGTGGTATCAGCAAAGTTGGCGAAGATGTAGGAACTCCAATTATTAGCGTTGGTGAAGTCGCATTCTTTGGTCCAGTAATTTCACCAGCACCAAAGGGTGAAGAGGCTGGAAAGTTATTTGATGGGGTAGTTGGGGTTGCTAGTTATCCTGGATTCTTTGAAATAAAGAGAACCAGAACAGTTAAACCAATCTTCGATTAGGCCAACTAACCTAAAAGGTTACTTAGCTAGCTGAATTAAGAGCGCGTTTAGCTCATCCATCATCTTAGAAATCTTTGTAACCCGATCTTTTCCTTCTTGGCCAAGGTCTGCGAAAGTTGTTATTGGCGGCCTGACATCGCCCACTGGATAACCCCGAACGGCTGCAAGTGCCTTTGAATAACACTGATGACCATAAAGTGGGTGGCCTTCGGCGATTACATGGTCAATCTTTGTTATGAAACGATCTATCTTCTTCGCATCTTCAATCCGACCAGCAGCTAAGTATTCACAGATAACCGTTGAAGCTTCAGGAATGTAATTCGCATAAGGATTCACATATCCGACAGCTCCCAATTGGTATGACTCGACTACGCGCTCACCAGCGAAGACATTGACCAGACCATCAGACTCTTCTATTACATCTCGAACTCGAGCGATATCTTGGCTCGCCTCTTTGATATATCTAACTTGCTCGAATGATCTTGCAATCTTTGCAACCAGGGCTGCAGGAATATCTACATTTGAAGTAAATGGATTGTTGTAAATCATTATTGGGATTGAAACCACACCACAAATTGCCTTGTAGTAGTTGTAGATCTCATCGTGCGTTGGCTTGTAATAGTAAGGCGGAAGAATCATTAAGCCGTTAGCTCCTAATTCCTGAGCCTCTTTGCTGTATCGAACCGCATTCGGGGTGTATGCATTTGTAGTGCCGACTAGAACATCGATTCTTCCATCAATGTGCTTCACGGTTGTTTCGATAATTGTGCGACGTTCATCATCGCTGATTGTCAGGAATTCACCGGTTGTGCCCAGAACAATAACTCCTGGAGATTTAGATTTGATCTGCCAATCGAGAAGATTTTTTAGCGCGGCAGTATCTACTGATTTTCCACCCTCTGTAAATGGTGTTACTAAGACACCATAACTACCGCGGAATTCTTTAGACATTTCTCCCCATTCAACTACTTAAATATCAGCTCTTAAGTTAGTATATTAATGTGTTTATGAATTCACATCAATCTCTTGAGCAGAGAAATTTTGATGTAATCGTTATTGGTGGCGGAGCCGCAGGTTGTGCAACTACATACAACCTTGCAATCAAGGGTGCGAATGTCGCACTTTTAGAGAAATATGATTTGAATACCCAGGCCTCAGGTAGAAATGCTGGAAGCTTGCATGGACAAATTCAATTTGAACCTTTCCACGAACTTGGAATGAAATGGGCAAGAGATTTTCTGCCTGGATTATCTTTCTTAGCCTCTTCACTCGACCTCTGGAAGAATCTTTCTGCAAAGCTTGATACTGATCTAGAAGTGGGCGGTAAAGGCGGTTTAATGGTCGCACAGTCGGCCTCAGACCTGGCTGCGCTAGAAGTAAAAGTTAAACTGGAGAATGAAATTGGCATAGCTTCCCGAATGGTTGATCAGCGAGAGTTACGGGAACTTGCTCCATATATTTCGCAGAAAATGTTAGGAGCAGCCTTCTGCCCAATAGAGGGAAAGGCAAACCCTTTAGTTACCGCACCAGCTTTTGCGGCTAGGGCACGAGAAGCAGGTGCTTCTATTGCTACCGGCGTTGAAGTTCTAGATATTTCTAAAGAGAATGGCAAATTTAAGTTACAGACAAATGTGGGCGACT
>JBILDT010000044.1:0-7427 GCA_044352485.1 Candidatus Nanopelagicaceae bacterium | reverse complement strand
AACGCTATTTTCGCCACCTTCTTTAAGGTAGAAGCTGCCATCGGCATTTGTTTCTACAGTTGGACCAGCCAGGAAAGGAATCAATTTTTCGTTACATCCGTAAGCACCGACAGCAGGACCGCCACCGCCCTTAGGTCCACCGAATGTCTTATGCAACATATACATACATGCATCGAAACCAATATCAGCAGCACGGATACGAGTCATTACACCGTTGAAATTTGCGTGATCATAGAAACATAGCCCGCCTGCATCATGAACAATCTTCACCCACTCTTTTATGTGTGGATTGTAGATTCCGATATCGTCTGGATTATTTACCATCAGCGCAGCGGTGCGATTCGAAACTACAGCCTTTAACGCCTCGACTGAAGGGAATCCATCATCTTCGAGAGGAAGCGTGATTATTTTAAAGCCGGCAGCAGCTGCAGTAGCTGGATTACATGGGTGTGCTTGCGCAGTAGTGATGATTTCATTTCGTTGTTCTAGTTCACCACGTGATGCGTGATATGCCCGAGTCATACAAGCTTGAGTGTAAGCAGCATCTGCGCCACCACCTGCTTGAAAGACGAACTTATCTAGTCCTGATAACTTGCGAAGCAAGTGATCAAAGCGATTAACAACTTCCAAAATTCCTTGCATCGTCTCTGGATCTTGATGAGGGTGCATTTCAGCTACGAATGGTTGGTAAACAATTCGCTCATTAACTCTTGGGTTGTATTTCATCGTGCAAGTTCCGAACAAGCTGATTCCCATCATTCCCAGAGTTTGTTGCGATAGATGTAAATAATGACGCTGAACTTCAAACTCGGATAGTTCAGGAAGATTTAGGGGATTAGCTCGCTTCATTCCTGCAGGTAGCAGATCTAGAGCGTTGCCAACGGTGTCAGCAATTTTGGACTCGGTCTTCGGCGCGATTGATCCGCGTCGACCGGTCTGACCCATCTGCATAACAAGAGGCTCGTCCCAAACCGGGGCGTGATATTTACGAATCTTTGACTTAATCATTTTGTTACCTCCTTCAATGCAGAAACTAAGGAATCTAAATCTTCCAAGGTATGAATCTCAGTTACGCAGTAGAGCGCAGATTGCCCTAAATGCGGGAAGTCTCCAGAGAGATCTTTTCCACCAAAAATCTTCTTTGATAGAAGTGATTTATTGATCTCGGAAACTTTCTTCTTTGTGCCATCAAAATTGACAACGAACTCTTTGAAGAAACCAGATGGCCAAGTCACTGAAATTCCTGGAATCTCGGCAAGCTTCTTTGCTGCGTAGTGGCTGCGTTGCAGAATTGTTTTACCAATTTCAGCAAAGCCATTTGGCCCAAGAAGCGACATATAAGTTGCATTTGCAACGGTCCAGAGATAAACCGAGTTACCAGTCCAATCTTTACCGTGCTCTCTAGATCCGTATGAAGATTGTTCGAAGAGTGTTAGGCCAAATGCCATTTCGCCTGGCTCGGAAGTTCCGGTCAAACTTACTTGCAGAGTTGGATACTCGTGGGCATATTTCTCATCATCTCTTGTAGCGATGAATCCACCTACGCCGCCACCAGCATTCATATGAACGCCCAAAGGTTGAGTCGTGCCAACCACAATATCTGCGCCGTATTCGCTCGGGGATGGCAGAACGCCAAGTGAGATTGGATCAACACCAATAATTACTTCTGCACCAGCATCGTGGGCTATCTTCGCTATCTCTTTAGCTTCACTTTCAATTACGCCTAAATAGTTTGGATTGTCAAAGTAGATGGAAGAGACATCTTTTGAAATCTTTGCCTTTAGATCATCAAGGCTTATGCGCCCAGTTTTTGCATCAGTATCGACCATAACGATTTCAAGATAACCATCTAATTCTGGGTAACCGCAGTAAGTTTTGAAAACTGCAAGACGTTCAGGGTCAATTGAAGATTGAACTAAAACTTTACCGCGCTTATTGATTCTTGCTGCCATGCGAATTGCGTGACCGCCAGCTGTTCCAAAGCTGTAGAGCGGTAGACCAACGAATTCCATTCCTACTAATTCACCAATCTGACTCTGGAATTCAAACCAGACTTGATTTCGACCGTGATCAGAAGATGGAGTTCCCCAAACCGGAGTCAGGAATTCAGTTCTTGTGACCATCTCATCGCAAATTGCTGGAACGTAATGTTGCCAACAACCCGCACCAAGGAAATTTAAGTTCTCTTCGGCAGATGAGTTCTTTCTAAGAATTCTTGTTAGATGCTTGTAGAGCGCAGCTTCGGAAGGAATTTGTGGATCGAAATTCCAATCGCCCTTAAAAATATGATCTTTTGGAATCTGCTCAAATAATTCGTCAATGTCGGTTACGTTTGCAACCTTTAACATTTCATTGAAGCTGGCCTCCGCAGAGTTCGCCATAAAAGGATGCGGTGTTGGCAAATCCTTATTCTTCTCCATCATTACTTTCCTCTCAGTTCTGCGAACATATCAACTGGCTTTAACGCTATTTGGAACAAATCCTGATGAGACAACTTTACATACTAGGGTTCGATTTTTCGCAACGTGAACTTGAATAAAATCTGGGAATAGCTTCTCCGAAAGCGTATCTTCAAAGTCCACGTAAAGCCGGGTTGGTACGGTTGCGGTTATTTTGCTGGCACTCGCTAGCACAAATGCATTCTCTGCCCCAATACGTGACATGACCTGGTGGCTCAACTGTTGGTTACCTCTACCCAGCAAGAACCCTTGCCCGCCGATAACGCCTAGAAATATAAAGGGCTCTGCGGCTTTTGAATGCGAACTTATAAGCTCAAGAATCTGGCTCTCATCAAGATCTTTCCCAATAAGTTCACCACCAAAAAGGGCGTCTACTCCAGCAAGGGAATGTTCTGAATCAGTGACACCCAATTCATTAAGGATCAATTTTGCACTTCTGCCCGGTCCAAAAAAATAGAGCCGATCTTTCGCAAGGTCGGGTGACAAATGTTTTGCGAGCTCCTTGAGGGCAACATCGCTGCTCGCATTGGAATTAACTTTGGGGCTTGTTATCTTGCTTGGCGCTGAAAAGGTTCTGGCACTGCCAAAGTAGTGAGATTGTGAGTAATCGAGTTCTGAATCCGTGAGATCCAAAATCTCGGTATTAGCAAACTCTAATTCTTTTCCGCTTTCGATCGAAGCAATCGCATCCAGAACAATCTCAGCAGCTTCTTCTGGATAATTTGCAAAGACGCCACTTCGCATCTTTACGCCTGCAGGAATTCCCAAGATCGGAATAGCTTCGCCAACAACCGAGAAGATATCCCGTGCAGTTCCATCGCCACCAGCAAAGAGAATCAAATCAACACATTTTGCTTGAAAGGCGCGGGCTGCCGCTTTGGTATCTTCTGAAGATGTATCAAGGCTTTGAGTTTCATAGACTGACTCAAAATTAATATTCAAGGATTGAAGTAAATCTGCTCCCATAGATTTGGATGGGGCATAAAAAGAAATTTTTTCAGCTTGGGGGAGCAGGATTTTAATCGCTCTTGCAGTCCGCTCTGTTGAGATGCTTTTTGCACCAAGTTCTTTGGCGCGAGTCGCAAGTGAATCATCAGTTCCGTGGAGTCCAACTTTGCCGCCCATGCCTGCGATCGGATTTATCAATAATCCAATCTTCAACACACCAGGCTTTTGCATTTATTACATGCGTCCGATTTCTTTGGCTACTTCATCAACCGCCTTGCGGACAGTTTTAACCATAGTTTCGAGTTCAGAGTCAGTAACAACAAATGGTGGTGAAAATGCCACGGTATCTGCAGCTGGAAGAGCGCGAGTAATAACGCCAAGTTCCATCGAGCGCTTAGCAACTCTTGGAGCAATTTTTAGTGATGGGTCAAAGGCTTCCGGCTTATCACGATCTGCAACTAGTTCTACTGCGCCAATTAAACCCTGACCGCGAATTTCACCAACAAGTGGATGATCTGCAAAATGAGTTTGCAGAAGTTGATGTAGAAGAACACCTTGCTTAGCGGCCATGCCTACGTAGTTATCGCGTTCGACAATCTCTAAAGTTTTAAGTGCGCAAGCAGCAGCAACTGGATGTGCTGAATAGGTGTAGCCGTGGCCGAAGGCGCCGTACTTCTCACTTCCATCACGCAAGACCTGCCAGACTTTTTCAGAAACGATTGATCCAGAAAGTGGGATGTATGCCGAGGTCAGACCCTTGGCGATTGTCATTAAGTCAGGTTCCATGCCAACGACGCTGCTACCAAACATTTTTCCTAGACGACCGAATGCAGTTACAACTTCATCTGCAATTAAAAGAACATCATATTTCTTGAGTACCTTCTGAATTGCTGGGAAGTATTCACTTGGTGGGACGATAACTCCACCCGCACCCTGTACAGGCTCAGCAATAAATGCAGCAACAGTATCTGGACCTTCTTTAATAATCATTGCTTCTAATTCATCAGCCAAAGTCTGTGAGAATTCAGCATCAGTTGTTCCCGCCGCTTTCTCCCAAAGTCGATGAGGAGGGCGAACGTGTCTGATCATGTCAAGCGGCAAGTCAAAGCCTTGATGCAAATTAGCTAAACCAGTTAACCCGGCAGATAGAACTGTTACACCGTGATAACCGCGGTGGCGAGAAATAATCTTCTTCTTTAGTGGGCGACCAAGAGCGTTGTTGTAAAACCAAACAATTTTTGCATGGGTGTCATTCGCATCAGATCCACTGTTGCCAAAGAAAACTTTTGACATTGGCACTGGGCACATATTGATAATTCGTTCCGAAAGTTGCGCTGCAAGATCTGTGCTCATTCCAGAGAAGGTGTGATAGTAAGAAAGCTTTGTAACCTGATCTTTAATTGTTTCAGCTAGTTCAGTATTACCGTAACCAAGATTCACGCACCACAAACCGGCCATTGCATCAAGAAATTTATTGCCTTCGGTATCAGTAAGAGTCGAACCTTTACCTTCAACGATAATCTTTCCGCCAGTTGACTCGTGCGACTTTAGAGCCGTGAATGGGTGGAAGAAGAAATTCTTATCTTTTTCGGTTAGTGAAAGTCCCGACTCTTTACTCATTCAATTGCCACCCTTTTTGTTCGTAATGCGGATTTTAGACCGCTTTAAATCTAGCGAGTCTGGAATGAGGTGTCTAGCCTATTTTGCTAAATCCATTATTACGATTGCATTGCAAGAGCTTTTTCTATCTCTTTTACCGCCTTTTGGAGTTTTGGCAGGAATTCGTTCTGTAATTTATCAACGCTAACGCGGGTTGCGTGGGCACTTATATTTGCAGCAGCAAGCACTTTCCCATCTCTGCTGTGAATTGGTACTGAAACAGATTCCAAGCCCTCTTCAAGTTCATCAGAGACAATCGAGTAGCCATTCTTGCGAACTTCATCAACAATAGTTCGCAGTTTTGCCTCATCAGTAACGGTCTTAGAAGTTAATTTATCCAATTTGGCATTTGCGAAATAGGAATCTATTTCTGCCGGCTTCATTGATGCAAGTAAAACTCTTCCCATAGATGTGCAATAGGCCGGCAACTGGGTTCCAACCGCTAAGTTGATTGTCATAATTCGATTTGCGGTTACTCGGCAGACATAAATTACATTCTCGCCCTCAAGCACAGAAGCTGAACAGGATTCGCGGAGATCGGCTGACAACTCTTCAAGATGCATCTGCGCAATTGAGACCAAACTGAACGAGGACAAGTAGGCATATCCAAGAGTGAGAACTTGAGACTTTAGGTAAAAATGTCTTTCAGTGCTTCCAACATAACCAAGTGATTCTAGAGTTAGGAGAAATCTTCTGGCTGTTGCGCGGGTATATCCGGTTAATTCGGCAACTTCAGAGAGAGTAAGTCTTGGGTTCTCGGCGCTAAAAATTTTCATGATCGATAGGCCGCGTCCTAAAGATTGAACGAAATCTTTAGACCTAGCTAATTCCTTCTCGTCCACGGTTCTCCCTCAATAATTCGAACTTCAAGAGTAGAACAATACTTACATTGGCAGTGGCTGAGTACCTAATTTTTTAGATGTTGAAAGGTAAATTCCCAGCATAATTATTGGGAAGCCAATAATTAAGCCCAGAGAAATTGCCTCGTTCGCAAAGAGAACACCTACTGAGATCGAAACAATTGGATTGGTAAAAGCCAGCAGCGCAATATTTTGCGGGCCGATCTCCTTTATCGCCTCTAGATAAATAATAAAACCGACTGCAGTGCAGAGAAGTGAAACTGCTAAAGCTGCCACGATGTATTTACTTTCCAAACTTCCTGTAGGCCAACTTGTGGCACCAGGCCCTAACCAAATAATCGCGGTAAAGATCATAGCAACCGCAAGAACTCCTGATGTCGGGACTTCTGAAAGATGTCTACGCACTAGTCGTGGGCCATATGCAAAGCCCATGGTGCAAATAACAACAAGTAAAACTTTACCGAGATCCGATTTTCCGATTGCAGCGTCAATGCCAATCAGGAATGTGACTCCAATAATTCCAGTAATGACGCCGGCAATTCTTGACCTAGTTATGGCGCTACGTTCGCGCTCGATAAATGCAAAAAGCAGTGCAAAAATTGGAATCGTTGCCATCAGCAAACCCACAACAGTGGTGTCGATACTTGTCTGCGCATAGCTAGTTAGCCACCATGGAATAGTCATCTGAATCAGTGCAAAGACGAGAATCCAAGGCCATTTTTTAAGTGCTGCAAAGAGAGTTCTCTGTTGCATTGAATAGAGAAGCATTACTAACCCAGCGCCCAGTGCGCGAATTAAAACGATACTGCTCGGTTGATATCTCTCCAAAAGAATTTTCGTAAAGATCCAAGGCAAACCACCGATGATGCTGCTTCCAATAAAGAGTAATAAGCCCCGCTTACTCATTTGATGATTCTTGGGAGTATGCGATTACACCTATTTCAACTGGCTTAATCGGCATCTGCGGAGCAAACCCAGAGTGTTCATCCATTTCTAAACCAGAATTTTCTGAAATTAACTTTTGAATTACCGGCGAGCAATAACGGCCTTGGCAGCGTCCCATGCCAACTCGACTAATTCGTTTTGAAGCTCCAGCACTTAAAGTATCTTCAGAAATTCCAGCTTTAATTTGAGAATAACTAATGCTTAGGCAGCGGCAAACTACAGTCTCTTCTTCAGCTAATTCATCGATAAAAACCGGTGCCTTGAAAATTCGCCACAATACTTTCTGGAAGCCAAGTTGATTTCGAAGTTGAATATAACTAATTAGATTAGCGAATCGATCGGATATTGATTTCTGGCTACCTTCTTGGGCAAGCAGGGCATAAGCAAGGAGAGTGCCACTGGACTGGGCAACTTGCGCACCATTTATCCCGGAACCATCGCCGGCTATCCAAACATTAGGAATATTCGTCGATCCAGCGAGAGTTTTCTTCGCGCCCAGATATTTCCAGCGGTTATCAACTTCATGTTCGCAACCAAGTGATCGAGCAATCTCATT
>JBILDT010000004.1:0-24407 GCA_044352485.1 Candidatus Nanopelagicaceae bacterium | reverse complement strand
AAGATGGAACAGCGACTGGAGCAGCAGGAGCAGGAGTTACGGGAGCAGCGACAACTGGCGCAACTGGAGCAGGTGGCGGAGTAACAGGAGCAGCGGCAGCAACTGGAGCAGCTGGCGCTGGGGCAGAAGCTGCAGAAGCACCATCGGCAATAACTGCAAGTTCTGCACCTACTGCAACGGTTGAATCAACAGCAACAACAATCTTCTGCAAAATTCCAGCAACAGGAGAAGGAATTTCAGTATCAACTTTGTCGGTAGAAACTTCTAGGAGCGGCTCATCTACAGCCACCATGTCGCCTTCGTTTTTCAACCAACGCGTAACAGTTCCTTCAGTTACCGATTCGCCAAGTGCTGGCATCGTTACAGAAAAGGTCATTTTATTTTCTCCCGTTAACCGTGTGCATGTAGTGGTTTACCAGCAAGTGCTAAGTGTGCTTCGCCAACAGCTTCGGAAAGCGTTGGGTGAGCATGGATCAAAGCAGCAACATCAGATGCTTCTGCTTCCCAGTTGAATATTAATTGTGCTTCAGCCAAAAGTTCGCCAACTCGGGCGCCAACCATATGAATTCCAAGAACTGGGCCATTTTTTGCTGCAACCAACTTGATTGCGCCAGCGGTCTTTAGGATTTGAGCTTTACCATTTCCGGCTAAGTCGTAATTCAATTCAACGACATCATGTCCGCGCTCTTTGGCCTGTGCAGTAGTAAGGCCAACAGATGCAACTTCTGGCTCAGAATAAGTTACTCGAGGAACGCCGTCGTAATTAATTGGGCGCGGATTCAAGCCACCGATTTCTTCAGCTACCAAAATACCTTCACCAAATCCAACGTGTGCCAATTGAAGCGTTGGGATTAAGTCACCGACTGCCCAAATACCTGGAACATTCGTGCGGCACTTGTTATCAACCAATACATATCCGCGATCCATAGTTAAACCAGCTTCTTCATAACCTAGGTTTGCGGAAACTGGGCCACGACCAACTGCAACAAGTAGAACTTCAGCAGTAAAGGTCTTGCCATCCTCAAGAGTCACGGTTACGCCCTTGGCATCTTTACTCGCTGACTTAAAGCGTGTTCCAAGTTCAAAATTAATTCCACGTTTTCTAAATGCGCGCTCTAGGCCCTTGCTTGAAGATTCATCTTCAAGAGCAATCAAGTGGGGTAGGCCTTCAATGATTGTTACTTCAGAACCAAAGGATTTCCAGACAGATGCAAATTCGCAACCAATAACTCCGCCACCAAGAACAATTACGCTCTTTGGGACGCGGTCCATAGCGATCGCTTGCTCACTGGTAATTATTTGGGTGCCATCAATATCCAGACCAGGAAGCGTCTTTGGATAGGAACCAGTAGCTAGAACGATATTTTTTCCGGTGTATTTGACTCCATTTACTTCAACTTCATTCTTAGAAACTAAGCGGCCGTGGCCTTCAATGTAGGTAACGTTACGAGACTTAACTAAACCTTGTAGACCCTTGTGAAGTTTTGAGACAACGCCATCTTTGTAAGCATTTACTGCCAACATATCGATGCCGATGAATTGGGTATTTACCCCGAAATCAGCGGAGTGGCGCGAGCTATCGGCAACTTCGCCGGCATGAAGTAGCGCCTTAGTTGGAATGCAACCGCGATGTAAACATGTGCCGCCGAGCTTGTTCTCCTCGACCAACGCAACTGATAAACCTAGTTGAGATGAACGTAGGGCGCAGGCGTATCCGCCGCTGCCTCCACCGAGAATCACTACATCAAATTGCGACACAGAACGCCTTTCGCTTATAGCCGATGAAACTTGAGCCCAATCTTGCCACGAATTCCGCCAGAGCCTAATTCAGCGATGATTGATAATTTAGGCTGAACGCGGCGCTTGTGATGAAGCCGACTCGACCAAGGTTACAAGGGATCGGAGGGCGATTCCGGTGCCACCAACTGGCGTATATCCATGTGGAGTGGACTCGTTATATGCAGGCCCTGCAATATCTAAATGAAGCCACGAAATATCAGGCTCAATAAATTCCTTCAAGAAGAGACCAGCGACCAACATGCCACCCATTCGGTCACCAATATTTGCAAGATCTGCGACAGGTGAATCAAGTGATGCACGGAGTTCTTCGGGAAGTGGCATTGGCCAGAAGGCTTCACCAGCTTTCTCGGATGCTTCTAAAAATTGTTGAGAAAATTCCACATTATTTGTCATGACCGCACTAGTTCGAGTTCCCAGAGCAACAACTTGTGCGCCGGTAAGAGTTGCAACATCGATGATGCCATCTAGCCCGCCAGCTTTTTTAGCAACTTCCTGTGCTCTAACTATTGCATCAGCTAAAACTAATCGACCTTCAGCATCTGGATTTAAAACTTCGACGGTTTTTCCGCCATAAATACTTATGATGTCACTAGGTCTAGTTGCATTTTCGCTGACCATGTTCTCAGCTAACGGCGCCCAGGCATCAATTGCAACGGGTAATTTCAATTCAGCTATTGCAAAGATTGCACCAATAACCGCAGCTGCGCCGCTCATGTCGCTCTTCATTGCTTCCATGCCATTCGCAGGTTTTAGCGCCAGACCGCCAGTATCGAAAGTTATGCCCTTGCCAACAAATGCGTATCGCGCTCTGGCTTTGCTCGGCGTGTAAGAAATATGAAGGAGGCGTGGGGGATTCGCAGAACCTTGACCTACTCCAATGATTCCGCCGTAACCCTGATTCTTAAGTGTTGCTTCATTCAGGATTTCAACCTTTAACCCAAGCGGCGTGGCTAACTTTTTCATACGAGTGCAGAAAGAATCTGGCGTTAAGTGACTTGGGGGAGTATTAATCAGATCGCGAACCATTGCAGTATTGCGTGCAATTATTTCAGCGCGGACTAAGGCTCGTTTTGCAGCAGCATCCGAAGTTGATTTTGTGGCAATAACAATTTGCTCGAGAGGCTCTTTAAAATCTGATTTGGTGCTCGATCTAAATTCATTGAAAGCATACGCACCAAGAGCAGCTCCTTCGGCAACTGCAGAGATTTGGGCGAGGGTGGATACGGGTAGCGCAAAAGTTGCAGCGCTCTGGCCGGCTAATTCGCGAGCGGCAGAACCAGCGGCTCTACGCAGATTTTCTGGATCATAGCTCTTTGAAGTTTCGCCCAAACCAGTGAAGTAAATAGTTTGAGGCTTGCTATAGGGAACTTTTATAATTTCATTACTTTTTCCAGTAGCGCCAAGATTTTTCAGAATTTCAAGTAAGGCTTTCTCGTTTACAGTGACAGCTCCGGATTCAATCTTCAACTTTCCGGCGGTGGCGGATAATCCAATAACTGCGTATGGAGTTGCCAGAGTGGAAGCTAACTTCAACGCTTTCATAATTCTCCTATTTATGTCCTGATGAACTTCAATTAAAGTTAGTCGAACTATAAATCAACTTCCTTGGATTGCCTAAGTTTAAGATAAGTTTGCCCCATGAAATCACCGTTAAATGAGTGGCATGGCGCCATGGATGCAAAGTTGGCAGACTTTGGTGGTTGGGATATGCCAATTGAATATCCAAAGGGGATTGCAGGATTTAGTGGCGGCACACTAGCTGAACATGCAGCGGTCCGGGAACGCGTTGGAATATTTGATGTTTCACACTTGGGGAAAATAAGCGTTAAGGGTCAAGGTGCAAAAGATTTTGTAAATTCAATGGTCACCAATGATCTAAATCGCATCACTTCTGGGCAAGCGCAATACAACCTTTTTTGCAATGATGCAGGTGGCGTAATTGATGATTTGATCGTTTATGAATTCGCACCCGATGAGATTTTCATAATTCCAAATGCATCAAACTGTTCACAGGTGGCAGCAGATCTAAGTGCTGTTGCACCAAGTGGTATCACAGTAAAAAACATCCATCAGGAATATGCAGTTCTGGCATTACAGGGTCCAGATAGTTCGAAAGTTTTAGCTGATCTTGGAATCAATCTGAATTTGGAATACATGTCATTTGGAAAGATAACTTTGCCCGGCAATGAAGACCTTGGCGAGATAATAATTTGCCGAACTGGTTACAGCGGTGAATTAGGTTATGAACTGTTGCCCAAATGGGAGAGCGCTACCAAAGTTTGGGAAGTCCTGGTTGAAAAAATAGCGAAATACGATGGTCGAGTTTGCGGGTTAGGCGCGCGAGATACCTTGCGAACTGAGATGGGATATCCGCTTCATGGACATGAGCTTTCACTTGAAATTACTCCAGTGCAAGCAAGTGCTAGTTGGGCGGTTGTTTTTGCGAAGAGTGAGTTTCGTGGAAAGTCGGCGCTAGAAATTGAGAAGAGCCAAGGGCCATCACGAGTTCTTCGAGCACTGAAATCAAGCGATCGTGGGATACCCCGAGCTGGCATGGCAGTTTCAGATTCTTCAGGCCAAGTAATAGGAGAAGTTACTAGCGGAACTTTTTCGCCAACCCTAAAGGTCGGCATAGCGCTTGCCTTGTTGAGTCCAGAGTTTAAAGTCGGTGACCAAGTCCAAATAGATATTCGTGGCCGGTTAAGTAGCGCTTCAATAGTACGCGCACCATTTGTCGAGCCACGGGTCCGTTAACTAGTTAAATCTTTATTCGCGACAATCACTGGTCGCCCAGTGTCCAAGGTGTAGACATTGATTCGATTTTCAAAGGCGCTCTTTAGCTCTGGTGAATGAATTACAAAATCCGAAGTTCCATTTAAAAGAACTCTTCCTTCCTGCATGACCACGATTTTTTCGGCATACATAGCGGCAAGTGTTATGTCATGCATAGTAGAAATAATTGTCACACCACGTTCTTTGAGAATTTCGATGTTATTCAAGACTGCAATTTGATGGTGTAGGTCCAGAGCGCTGGTCGGTTCGTCAAGCAAAATTAGCGTTGGCTCTTGAACGAGCGCACGCGCGATTAGTGCACGTTGCATCTCACCACCAGAGAGCAGTGACACATGTTGGCTCTGCATCCCAAAGAGACCAGTCAATTTAAGAATGTCAGCAACCATCTTGCGGCTATGGCTGCTCTCATTGCCCCAACCGTCACGTTTCGACCGACCCATCATTACATATTCGCCCACGCCCATACCGATTGGGATTTGTGGATGTTGGGGAACGAAAGCGACATTGCGATCATGATTCCTAAACACTTCAACGCCGTCATCAGTAATTGAACCGGAATATGGGAGTGAGCCCAGAAGTGATTTAAGGAGTGTGGTTTTTCCGGCACCATTAGGTCCAACCAGGCAAGTCCACTTTCCATCTTCAATTTCAATATTTATATCGGAGAGGATGTTGCGCTGACCAATCCGAACACTTAAATCTGAAATATTAATCACTGCGCTACCAACCTTTTCTTTCGTAGAACAAATAGGAAGAACGGTGCTCCAACAAAGGCTGTGATTACGCCAATCGGAAGTTCAGCTGGTGAGAGAAGCGTTCTTGCCCCGAGGTCTGCGAGCACAAGGAAGCTAGCTCCTACTAATGCGATAGTAAGTAGGCCCCGATTTGTGACGCGATGAGTTAAACCTCGGACCAGATGTGGAACGACGATTCCCACAAAGCCAATCAAACCACTAGCCGAAACCGCTGTAGCGGTTGCCAGGGTCGCGGCTATGACTGCAATTACGCGCAATTTATTCGGGTTTATCCCAAGCGAGTATGCCTCTTCATCGGTAAGCATCAGGCCATCTAATTGTTTGGAAACTGTAAATAAAATAATCAGTGCAATAAGAATATAAATCGATGACCAAGTTACTACTTGCCAATTGGCAACTGTAAGTTCGCCAAGTATCCATGAGTAAACCGGTCTAAGCGAGGCGCTATTTCGCTGCTGCAGATAAGTTTGAACCGCCGTTGCAAAAGAGCCAACTGCAATACCTGAAAGTAGGAGCGAGTTTGGCTCGGCGAAGAATTTTCCAGATATAAAGAAGCTAACTAAAACCGCAGATATGGCTCCGAAGAATGCAAACACTGGTAGCAAACTACGAAGATCGGCGCCGACACTTGTTAATGCAATAGTTGCGCCAAGGCCAGCACCTGCCGCCGCACCAAGTAGATATGGATCTGCCAGTGGATTTCGGAAAACTGTTTGATACACAGCGCCACTTGTGGCAAGTGCAGCTCCAACGATTGCGGCAAGAAGGGCTCTTGGTAAACGTAAATCAATTAGAAGAGTGCGATCCTGGCCAGTTAGACCACCAGGCAATCCCAGAAGAGTTCGAATAATCTCTTGAAAGCTTAAGGAAACTGGCCCGAAACTTATTGCAAGAATTCCAACGAACAAGAGCAGGGCGGCAGCGAAAGCGGTTATCTTCCAATTCCAGATTGGAGCCAAACCGCTCTCTTCGCCCTTGCTCTTCTTCTCAATCATCTGCAGGTGTCTACTTAACCTTCGCGATGGCATCTGCAATGAATTGATAGAAATCGACAAGCCTTGGACCCCAACGAGATGGAATATCGTCCGGCAGTGAAACTACGTTCTGGTTTTTAACTGCCGCAATTCCACTCCAACCTGGGCGCTTAGTTAGCGTGGCAAGTGATTCGCCATATTGCGCATCTGCAAGAAATACTATTTTAGGATTTGATTTGATGACGAATTCAGATTGCAGTTGCGGATAACCAGCGGAATCTGCTGTTGCAGCAGGGTCTGCGATGTTAATCAGATTGAAGTCTTTGTAGACCTTCCCGATGAATGTATCGGACGTCGCGGTATAAAGGCTGTTATCTAATTCGTGGAAGAACGAGATTTTCTTGGAGGTTCTACCACTCTTAACAGCTGCAGCTATTTTTCTCTTCATATCCGATACGACGCTCTGGGCGCCTGATATTTTTCCGGTAGCTCTGCCTAGTGCGGTTATCTCAAGATAGGCCTCACGCAACGTTTTTGGCGCCCGTTCTAGGAATACCTTTATCCTCAATTTCTCAAGTGCTGCCTTAACCTCTAAAGCTTTCGTGGCATCTGCATTTAAGATGATCAAATCTGGCTTGTAATTTAAAAGCGCCTCGACATTTGGGTTGAAGGCCGAAAGTTTTGTCATCGGAGCTTCACTTGGATAGTTTGAAAGATCGTCTACTGCTATTACTTGTTTGCCTGAGCCAATTGCATAAAGGATTTCTGTGGCACTTGGTGAAAGCGAGATAATTCGCTTTGGGATATTCGGTGCCGCATGTGATGGATTAATTGCTAGAAATGAGGTCGCCATTATTGCTATGGCTAATTTGGTTAAAAACTTTCTGCTTTGAAACATAAAAAATCTCCCTCAAGAGTGTGAGGGAGGAAGTTTGGGCAAAATAGAAAATAAATTCTCTAGAAGCCCGACCTTCCTCCGAGGTCGGATACATCAATAATGTGTCAGGCGACCTGGCTCGGATTTGGATTTAAATTGCTTTAAATCAAATCTCTACAGTTGCGGGACAGCGCCGGGTTTTCACCGGACTTCGCTAAACGCATTACTACTGATGAAGCACGAAGCTTTTCTCAGCGGCGCAAAATTAGCACTACTTCAGTGCTTTTGCCAGAACGTTGACCAATTGCATAGCCGAGTCCGATGGCGTTGACCAGCGATGCGCCAACTGTGAACAATTGGCAAATCTGAAGCTAGGCTCTTATCCATGGAATATCGTCGCCTCGGCTCATCAGGAATGTATGTCTCAGAGATCGCCTACGGAAATTGGGTTACCCACGGCTTGCAAGTCGAGCAAGATGCCGCGATTAAGTGTGTGCATGCTGCGCTTGATGTCGGCATAACAACATTCGATACCGCTGATGTTTATGCTGGAACCAAGGCCGAGAGCGTTCTCGGAAAAGCACTTAAAGGTGTTAAGCGCGAGAGCTATGAATTATTCACAAAAGTTTATTGGCCAACCGGGCCAGGAAAGAATGATCGCGGTCTTTCCCGCAAACACATTATGGAATCAGTGAATGCGTCATTAAAGCGCCTCAATACCGATCACATAGATCTTTATCAGATGCATCGCTTTGATTACGAAACTCCATTAGAAGAATCATTGCGTGCATTCGACGATCTAATCCGCCAAGGGAAAGTTAATTACATTGGCTTCTCGGAATGGACCTCATCTCAGATAAATCAAGCGCTAAAGATTCAGAAAACCAATAACTTTGATCGCTTCGTTTCTAGCCAACCTCAATATTCGATGCTCTGGCGAGTAATTGAATCAAAAGTTGTTCCACTTTGCATCGAAGAGGGGATTGGCCAGATAGTTTGGTCACCAGTAGCTCAAGGAGTTTTAACTGGCAAGTATCTGCCAGGCAAGAAGCCACCAACCGGTTCACGAGCCACTGATAAGAAGAGCGGTGCCGAAATGATTTCTCGTTGGATGCGCGATGAAGTTCTCGAAGCAGTCGCGAAATTAAAGCCAATCGCACAAGGCCTAGATTTAACAATGTCACAACTCGCCCTTGCCTGGGCGCTGGCCAATCCAAATGTTTCGTCAGTGATTATGGGCGCCTCAAGGCCAGCGCAAGTAAAAGAGAACGTTAAGGCCTCTGGAGTAAAGCTCTCACCTCAAACTCTTGCTGAAATAGATAAGGCCCTCGGCTCGATTCCGGAAACTAATCCAGAACGAACAGAGAGCCCAAATCCGAGAGCTTAGTTAAAAGCGATCACCAAGTTTTTTCTGTGGTGCTGGTGCTCGCAATTTGCGCATCTGAGTAGAGCGTAGCCAGCCATACATGCCGATGCCTTTAGTTGATTCGCCAGGAAACTTTTCGGCGACAAGTATCTTGATTTTTTTGCTAACGAAATATCCATAGATAACCGAATAGAGCATTGCGCCATACATTACAAAAATTGCAAGCGTTCTAATTTCTTGAGATGGAATCAGCGTAAGAGCTAAGACAAAAATCATGAGTGGTAAGAAATATTCGCCAAGTGATCGTCGGGAATCTACATAGTCACGGACAAATCTCTTCACCGGTCCGCGGTCTCGAGCAGGCATTGCACTCTCGTCGCCACGCATGTACGCAGCGCGCGCTTCAACCCGTGCAGCTTTGAGCGCTGAGCGGTTCTTTGAGCGATCAGCTTTAGTCACTGGAGCAGTAATTGAATTTACCTTTGTGGCAGCAACTGCATCTTTTCGCTTAGGTGTTGCCTTGCCCTTTTTATCTGGGCTCTTTGCAGGATTCTTATCGTCGGCTTTTGTCATGTCACTACGGTAGAGCGAGCATTCGCTCTAGCGCAACTTTTGCATAAGTCGCTGTCTGCGAATCTACTGAGATCTGATTAACCAAACGTCCAGCTACTAGGGACTCCATCACCCAGACCAGATGGGGAAGGTCGATTCGGTTCATGGTCGAGCAATAGCAGACGGTTTTATCCAAGAAATGGACTTCGCGATCCGAAAATCTATTTGCGAGTCGTTGGACCAGATTCAATTCGGTTCCTACTGCCCATTTGCTGCCCGGGGCCGAATTTTCTATGGTCTGAATAATCATCTCAGTGCTGCCAACAACATCGGCATTTGAAACGACTTCATGCTGACATTCTGGGTGAACCAGAATTTGAACGCCAGGAAGTTTCGCTCGCATCTGAGTTATATTTTCAAGTGAAAATCTTCCATGAACCGAGCAATGTCCGCGCCAGAGAATTACCTTTGCCGCGATTATCTGGGCATCAGTAAGTCCACCATTTGGTTTCCAAGGATTCCAGAGAACGCAATCTTCAAGTTTCAATCCTAGGTTTAATACTGCTGTATTGCGTCCCAGGTGTTGGTCGGGGAGGAATAAAACTTTCTCGCCCTTTTCACCTTTTCCAAAGGCCCAGTTCATCGCGCGCATCGCATTAGAAGAGGTGCAGACCGCGCCACCATTTTTTCCGGTAAAGGATTTAATCGCAGCCGATGAATTCATATATGTAATTGGAGTTGTCTTACTTGCTACGCCAACTTTTTCGAGCGCCTTCCAACAATCATCGACTTGTTTTGCAGTTGCCATATCGGCCATTGAACAACCCGCAGCTAAATCGGGAAGAATTATTTTTTGATTTGGCGAGGTAAGGATGTCGGCGCTCTCTGCCATGAAGTGCACGCCACAGAAGAAGATAAATTCGGCAGAAGTATTGGATTGTGCGGCCTGAGCCAACTTGAATGAATCGCCAGTTATGTCGGCAAATTGGATTACTTCATCGCGCTGATAATGGTGGCCTAACACCATCGCACGATCGCCGAGTGCGGCTCTTGCTACCCGAGCTCGCTCTACTAATTGCGGGTCACTTGCTGCGGGCAGTTCCCCATCACATGACACTCCACGTTCGCTCTTCGGATCGGCACCTTGGCCAAGCAAGAGCAATTCGGAAAGTCTTGATGAGCCCATAGGGACATTATGGAGTAGCCTTTACCCATTATCGAATTTAGATGGGGAGAACGATGAGCACAGAGACTTCACAAGAGGTAACAATTTCCAATGCGCCTGCAACTGGAATTGGACTCACCGATGTAGCGGCCACAAAGGTTGCTGCACTTCTAGCTCAAGAGGGTCGAGATGACCTAAGTCTGCGCGTTGCAGTGCAACCTGGTGGATGTTCCGGCCTGAAATACCAACTCTATTTTGATGATCGCTCATTAGATGGCGACACTGTTACTAAATTTGGTGCAGTAAGTGTTGTTACCGACAAGATGAGCACGCCTTATTTGATGGGCGCATCAATTGATTTCGTGGACACTATCGAAAAGCAAGGATTCACAATCGATAATCCAAATGCCCAGGGTTCATGCGCCTGTGGCGACTCTTTTAACTAACTAAACAGTTACTTAAAAAAGTTATGAAGATTGCCTGCGCTGGCTCTGTTGGGCGCGATCATTTAATGACTTTTCCTGGAAAGTTCACTGACTCTTTGGTAGTTGGTTCTCTCGACAAAGTCTCACTCTCTTTCTTAGTCGATGGGCTTGATATCAGACGCGGTGGAACCGCAGCGAATATTGCATTTGGAATCGGTGCGCTAGGTCTAAATCCATATCTCATTGCTGCAGTAGGAACCGATTGGTCGGATTACGATTCTTGGCTAACTAGGCATGGCGTTGATACCACTCACGTAAAGGTCTCTAAAGAACTACTAACCGCCTCCTTTATGGTCACGACCGATGAAGAGTTAAATCAGATTGCATCCTTCTTTCCTGGTGCCATGAGTGAAGCTAGAGAGATTGAGCTCGCACCGATAGTTGAGAAAACTGGAAAATTCGATTTACTAATAATTTCACCGGATGACCCGGATGCGATGTTGAGCCACAGCCAGAGTGCACGAACCATGGGAATTCCATTCGCTGCTGATCCATCTCAACAATTGGCTCGAATGGATGGCGAAGCAATTAAGCAGTTAATCGAAGGCGCGCAGTATTTATTTCTAAATGAATATGAGCTTGCTTTGACCATTCAAAAAACTGGTTGGAGTGATGCCGAAATCTTTAGCAAAGTTGCGGTTCGTGTAATCACGCTTGGTTCCGATGGTGCGCGTGTTGAGGAGCATGGCAAAGCGCCAATAACTGTTGGAGTTCCAAAAGAGAAGATGAAGATTGATCCCACTGGTGTTGGTGATTGTTTCCGTTCCGGTTTTATTGCGGGTCTTGCTTGGGGCCTTAGCCATGAACGATGCGCCCAAATAGGTTCGATGCTCGCAACATTCTGTATTGAAATTAAAGGAACCCAGGAATACCGATTTACAAAAACTGAATTTATTACAAGATTTACCGAGGCCTATGGTGGAGTTGCTGCCGGTGAAGTAAGCGCGAAGCTTGAGCCAAGATTAGTTAGCTAACTTAGTTATCTGAAAAGTGTTTGTCTCGCTGGTTTCAACAGAATTTCCGGTCATCCGTGCCCATGCGATCAGGTCAGGCTGGGAGGCGGGGTCATCGCTCAAGAGCGTTAATGTGAAGCCAATCGGTTTATCTGCCAGAGCCTTTGCAAGTTCAATAATTGGCAGTGGGCAACGTTTTCCTAAGCAATTTAGAATCATTATTCGCCCCGCAATTCATTAATGGTTGCGGCTAAAATTTCTAAAAATGCACGAACCTCTTCAAAGGTAATTGCGTGATGAATTGTGAGTCGAATATTTCCTTGGGTCAGCACGCCGAGTGCAGCCAGAACATGACTTGGTTGCATATTGATAGAACTACATGCAGAGCCCGAATCCACGGGATAGCCCTTGTCCGCAAGCTTTGTCACTAGCTGTTCAGCATTTACATACAGGAATGAAGCGCTAATTAAATGATCGGCTCCGCCGGGTGCAAGATCTGAATCTGGAATATTGCTTGAAATGTAACTTCGAATCTCACTATTTATTGCTGCAATTTTCGCTGCCAGATTCGTCTCATCTGCAACCCAACTATCTATCGCAAGAGCGCTGGCAACAATTAAAGCAAGAGATGCTGCTCCGGGATTGACTCGGCCATCTAAATGGGGGAGCGGATTGCTCCAGTTAGCGCTCTTCGAAACGGCAAATACTCCAAGCCCACTTGGCCCACCCCATGAAGTCGAATCCCAGAGTGCGGTGCTCCAATTTTCCGGAAGTTTGATTCTGGTGCCGGAGGCAGTTGCATCGACAAACAATCCTGCGAGCAGATCTGGCGATTTCGGTCGTCCATTTTGAATGGTTCCGGTTTCGCGGTTGCAAAGCTGCAGAGCGAGAACGTCGCCCTTCATTAGTTCTGAGAAATTGATCTGACCATTTGGGTCAACCTCTAGCATTTTGGATGGATAGCCCTCGGCAACCGCAAAGATTTCCATCCGATCGATGTTGCTATAAACCAATCTTCTCTGACTCGACATCAATCCGCTGAGTCCCAAGTGAAAACCTAGATTTGGTTCGCCCAAAAAATGGATTTCATCACTGCGAATTCCCAGATGGCTAGCAAAGGTTTCTCGGGCTTCATTTAAAAGAAGGGCAGCACTCTTTGAATCGGCGCCAAGTTTTGATGGATCTGGCCAAGTGACCTCAAAAATATGGGGAAGTGCCATCCGAGCAGCATCATGGAGCCGGGGTTCGGATTGGAAACTTGGGGTGATGGAAACCACGCATCGAACGCTACTCCCGCATGGTTAAAGAGGCGAATCCGAGGGATATTCTTATCCAATGAGTTTTAGACCCACCCAGAAATCTTTAGCCAGAGCCTTCTTAACGGCGATTTCAATCGGGTCGATTTCGTTTCTGGCATCTTGCTCAACAGAGAATATATCTGGAATGGGATTTCCTAAGGGCGTTTCAAGCGTCAATGACACGACAATCCCACTTTGGCAGGGCGCTTGGATTGCAGCCGCAGTTGTTGGAGTCTTTACCGCGATCTTAATTATGTGGCCGGTGTTCCGACATCGCCGCAAGGGCGACGAAGTTCCAAAGCAAACTCAGTACAACGTGCCAGTCGAAGTTGCTTACACAATTATTCCATTCATTATTGTTGCAGTGCTCTTCTACTTCACCGCGGTTAAGCAATCTGAAATTGTGAAAGTTACACCGGATAGCCAAGCCAGCCATTTAATTGATGTAAATGCTTTTCAATGGTCATGGCAGTTTACCTATCGTGACAATCCAGAAGCCCCAATCGTTACCGGAACTACGGCAGAGCCGCCGACCTTAGTACTTCCTCTAGGTGAACGCGTTAAATTTAAAATAACCTCAACTGATGTTGTTCATGGTTTCTGGATTCCAGCCTTCATGATTCAGATCCAGAATCTTCCTGGGGTGACCAACAATATTGAGTTCAGCGCGAACAAACTCGGCACCTATCCTGGTTTCTGCAATATTTTATGTGGACGCTCCCACTCACAAATGCGCTTTAGCGTGAAAGTAGTAACTCCAAGTGAATACCAAGAATATATTTCCAGTTTGAAGGTGGCTTAATATGACTACATACGCAACCAGAACAGCAGTCGAAGGTGCTCCTGTTAAGAGAGAGCTCACCAAAGGCCAACTTTTCGTAAAAATCATTACATCTACAGATCACAAGATGATTGGTTATCTCTACCTATATACAACATTTGCTTGGTTCCTTATCGCTGGACTATTGGCGCTAATTTTGCGTGCCGAACTTGCACGTCCTGGTCTGCAATTTATTTCTAACGAGCAATACAACCAAGTATTCACCATGCACGGAACGATTATGTTGCTTATGTTTGCAACTCCATTGTTCGTTGGTTTTGCGAATGTAATCATGCCACTGCAAATCGGTGCAGCAGATGTGGCTTTCCCAAGAATGAATATGCTCTCGTATTGGCTCTTCCTCTTCGGAGGAATAATGGCTTTTGCCGGATTCTTAACTCCAGGTGGAGCAGCATCATTTGGTTGGACTGCTTATGCGCCACTTTCAAATGCACAGTATTCACCAGGCATCGGTGGGGATTTATGGATTGTTGGATTAGCAATTAGCGGTATTGGAACAATTCTTGGTGGCGTTAACTTTATTACAACTATTTTTACAATGCGCGCCCCTGGAATGACGATGTTCCGTATGTCAATCTTTACCTGGAACGTTCTTCTGACTTCGATTTTAGTTCTGCTCGCTTTCCCACCACTAGCTGCAGCATTTTTAGCTTTGGAATCTGACAGATTATTTGGCTCGCATATCTTTGATCCGGCTAACGGAGGAGCGATGCTCTGGCAGCATCTCTTCTGGTTCTTCGGGCACCCCGAGGTTTATATCTTGGCGCTTCCATTCTTCGGAATTGCCACTGAAATTCTTCCGGTATTTAGCCGCAAACCGATCTTCGGTTATAAAGGACTTATCGCAGCGACAATCGCAATCTCTGCGCTCTCAGTGTCGGTTTGGGCGCACCACATGTTTGCAAGCGGGCAGGTTCTGCTTCCATTCTTCTCATTCATGACATTTCTAATCGGTGTTCCAACTGGTGTTAAGTTCTTTAACTGGATCGGAACGATGTGGCGCGGAAGCGTTTCATTCGAAACCCCGATGCTCTGGGTAATGGGCTTCTTGATTACCTTCCTCTTCGGCGGAATCACTGGAATTATTCTCGCTTCACCTCCACTTGACTTTGCAGTCTCTGCTTCTTATTTCGTAGTTGCTCACTTCCACTACGTGCTCTTTGGAACTGTGGTCTTTGCGATGTTTGCGGGTTTCTATTTCTGGTGGCCAAAGATGACCGGCAAGATGTTAAACGAACGCCTTGGAAAGATTCACTTCTGGACTCTGTTCTTCGGCTTCCATATGACATTTCTTATCCAACATTGGCTAGGAATCAAGGGAATGCCACGACGTTATGCTGATTATTTAGCTACCGATGGTTTTACAACAATGAATACAATTTCGACAATAGGCTCGGTTCTCTTGGCACTTTCAATGATTCCATTCTTTATGAACGTCTGGATCACTAGAAAGTCTCCGATGGTAGGAGTAGACGATCCTTGGGGATATGGTGCTTCACTTGAGTGGGCGACATCATGTCCGCCACCACGACACAACTTCACATCAATGCCCCGTATCCGCAGCGAGCGCCCAGCATTCGATCTCAATTACCCTCACATAAAGACTGAAGGACATTAAGCATGAAAACTGGTTACTGGTTGTTTAATGGTCTCGCAGCTTTTTACGCAATCGTCACAGTAATTTATTGGTTACTTAGCGGCGAAGCGGTGGGAATTACAGCGATGGCTCTCTCTGGTGGATTGGCTGGTTTGATTGGTTTCTACCTCTGGTTTACAGATAAGCGTCTTGGAAATACTCTCCCAGAAGATAACGTCACTGCTGAAATTTCAGATTCCGCTGGTGAACTTGGTTTCTATTCACCACATTCATGGTGGCCACTTCCGTTGGCATTTTTCATGGTGCTCTCGGGCTTAGGCTTGATAATCGGTTGGTGGTTAACGCTTATAGCCGTTGGTGGATTAGTTGTTAGCATTTTTGGTTTCGTTCTTGAATACGAAAAACCATCTAACAACGCTCACTAATTAAATCCTAAGCATTAAACCCTAAGGTTTAGTGGTGTCCACTTCCTAGCGCTTTCGCTTCACTCTCAGTCGGTGCCGGAATCTGTTCGACATGTGCTTGACTAAACCGTGCACGAATCTTGCCCTTGATCCCTTGTGGGTTTTTTACACCATTAGCATCGGTATCCGGAACAACAAGTGCCTTTGGTTGCAGGTGCTGGGTAAGCGTGAACTTCTCAGCTGCAGTTAGCTCTTCGTGAATTTCAACGAATTCGCCGTGAGGGAGCATCACTAAGCGACCAGTTTCACGGCCATGCAGAACTTTTTCGCGATCAGCACGCTGCAATGATAGACAGATTCTCTTAGTTATAACGAAGACCAGCGGTGGGATAACAATTACGCCGATTCTGCTAAACCACATGATCTGATTAATAGTCAGGTCAAAGTGGGTGGCGAGAAGGTCATTTCCACCATTAATTAAGGTAACTAAGACGAAGGACAATGACATCGCGCCAATAGCAGTGCGGTTTGGATTATTGCGTGGTCGATCTAGCAAGTGGTGTTCACTCTTATCTCCGGTCATCCAAGATTCGATAAATGGATAGAGCGCCATCAAGGTAAATAAAATGCCAGGAATAATTAGGCCTGGAATTAAAATGTTCCAGGAAATTGTGTAGCCGAGAACGTAACTCTCGAGTGGGGGGAACATTCGGACTAAACCATCGAGCCAACCCATATAAAAGTCCGGCTGTGAGCCGGCAGATACTTGCCCGGGGTTGTACGGTCCATAGAGCCAGATGGGGTTAATGGATGCAAGTGCGCCGAGTAAGGCAGTAACACCAAAGACTATGAAGAAGAAGCCACCGGCTTTCGCCATGTAGATCGGCATTAGCGGATAGCCAACAACATTCTTTTCAGTGCGGCCAGGGCCTGGATATTGGGTGTGCTTCTGATACCAAACCAACATCAAGTGAATTGTTATTAGCGCCAAGAACGCTGCGGGGAGTAAGAGCACATGCACCGTATAGATTCGAGGAATAAACGCTTCGCCTGGAAAGGCGCCACCAAAGGCAAAGAACGCCAAGTAGGAACCAACAACGGGGAGAGCTTGAATAATTGCTTCTGCGATTCGGACGCCAGTTCCTGAAAGTAAATCATCTGGAAGTGAGTAACCAAGGAATCCTTCAACAATTCCAAGTGTCACAAGGCCAACTCCAATTAACCAGTTAGCCTCACGAGGCTTGCGGAATGCACCTGTAAAGAAGACGCGCATCAAGTGGGCGATCATTCCGGCCATAAATAGAAGCGCAGCCCAGTGATGGATCTGGCGCATCAACAAACCACCGCGGACATCAAAGGAGATGTGTAGCGCGGATGCATATGCTGCCGACATCTTTATATCTTGCAGCGGTTCGTAACTTCCTTTATATACAACTTCGCGCTGGGAAGGATCGAACCAGAAAGTTAAGAATGTTCCTGAAAGAAGCAAGATAACAAAAGAATAGAGAACAATCTCGCCGAGCATAAACGACCAATGGTCTGGAAAGACCTTGGTTAAATTCTTACGGAGCCACTTTGCAGCACCCGTGCGATCATCTACATAACTCGCAACATTGCCGCCAATACGTTCTGCTTTTTTCATGATGAGCGCTCCCAAAAGCTAGGTCCGACAGGTTCGTTAAATGGTCTTTGTGCGACTAGATTTCCATCGCTATCCACGGTTATCGCAAGTTGTGGCAGCGGCCTTGCAGAAGGTCCGAAGATAACCTTCGCAGCTCGCGTCACATCAAATGTTGATTGGTGGCAAGGACAGAGTAAATGTTTTGTCTGTTGCTCGTAGAGCGCAACTGCGCATCCCATATGAGAGCAAATCTTTGAGAATGCAATGATTCCGTCATATGTCCATGAGAGTCGCTCGGCATCTAATTGAAATTCCGAAGGGCGAAGCCGGATAAGTAGGACCGCATCTTTTGCGATGTCATACAAGTGACGCACCTTGCCAGGTTCTAACTCAGGAAGAACCTGCGCGACAGCACCAACTTCTAAATCTTCTGGACGGATAGGTCGATCGCCCGGATCTGTAACTAAACGAGTTCCAGTTTTCCAGGAAGTTTTCTCAAGTTCTTTTCCTGGCAACGGGCCTAAATCGCGAAGTAAAACAATTGGGGTAAGGGCAGAGGCGCCGAGCGCTAATCCGAGAGTCCGCTTTATAAGCGAGCGACGTCCTAATCCTGCAGCACCAGCTTGTTCCTTAACAGTTCTTACAAAATCTGCACGATCTTCATCGGGAGAACGAAATTCATGGCGCTCAGCAATAACTTCGGTATCGGGCATCAAATTTTTTGCCCAATGAACTAAACCAAGACCGATAAATAATAGAGAGAAAGCCATGCCGAGACCGAGGAATAGTTGATGGGCATTTGTGTCACCCATTATTGGGAGAAAGAAGAAAATTTCATCACTGATAAAAACATATGCATAGATTGCTAAAGCGGTAGATAACGCAGATAGAACAAAGAGAATTGATACTTGGCGCTCTGCGCGGTCTGCGGCCTTTGGATCTACATCCGTTTTGCGATGAACATGTTCAGGTAGGCCAGGGTCTTGAAACTTCTGAATCTCATTAGACATTTTTCGCTACCCTATTTCGCTTTCACTGTTAGCCAGACGGCTATACCAATTAGTAAACCAAGACCAAGTGTCCAAACTAAGAGTCCTTCAGTAACTGGGCCAACACGACCTAGCGATGCACCGCCTAGGTTTGGTTCATTCTCTGCAGCTTTAATCCATTTAATAATTGAAAGCTTCTCTTCGGGGGTGATGGTCTTATCGCTAAATACCGGCATCGATTGTGGACCTGTAATCATCGCTTCATAAATATGCTTAACATCAACTCCCATAACAGTTGGGGCATATTTTCCTTGAGTAAGCGCGCCACCTTGTCCAGCAAAGTTATGGCACATCGCGCAGTTGGTTCGAAATAGTTCGCCACCTTCTGCAGTATTTCCATCGCGCTCATAAGTTATTTGTGCTTCGTTAATTACAGCAGGGCCAGGAGCAAGTGATGCAACATATGCAGCAAGTGCAGCGGTTTCCTCTTCGGTGTAAAGCGGCTCTTTACGGATAGCCTGTTGGCTCATATCGGCCATTGGCATACGGCCAGTTCCTACTTGGAAATCAACAGATGCGCCACCCACGCCAATCAAAGATGGAGCAATTCCACTTCCTTCAAGATTTAATCCGTGACAGGTCGAACATCCGAAGTTGAATATTCGCTTACCTTCTTCAATCAAAGTTGATTTTGGAGCAATCTCTTTCTCGCTTGAACTAGGAACCGCACTGGCAACTTGAAAGGTAGTCCCAAGAGTAATCAGCGCAACAATTAAAAGCGCCGGGCCAGCAAAGCGATGGCGGCGATATCTGGAGATCTTCTTGATTCCTGAATTCATTTTTTCCATTCTCTTTAATTCACCCTAGTCCATTACTTAATCAGATAAATCGTTGCGAATAGCGCGATCCAAACAACGTCAACAAAGTGCCAGTAATAGGAGACCACAATTGCTGTTTGCGCTTGCTTATGCCCAAATCTTTGGGCGCGAAAGGTTCGAATCATTACGATCAAGAATGCAATTAAGCCACCGGTTACGTGCAACCCATGGAAACCAGTTGTCATATAGAAAACCGAACCATAAGCATTTGATGAGAGAGTTAAGTTCTCTTGGACTAAGTGTGCATATTCATAAACTTGACCACCGATGAAGATGGCGCCCATTATGAATGTCAGCGCGAACCATTCACGCATTCCCCACTTACTAAATTGAAAGATCGAACCAGTTCGCTTAGCTTGGAAACGTTCAGCAGCGAAAACACCAAACTGACATGTAACGGATGAAAGAACCAAGATTGTTGTATTCGCAGCAGCAAAAGGAATAGCTAATAGCTCAGTTGATTCAAGCCAAATTTGAGGACCCTGCACTGCACGCGTTGTGAAATACATTGCAAAGAGTGCGGCGAAGAACATCAACTCACTTGCAAGCCAGACAATTGTTCCAACCGCAACCAGATTAGGACGGTTTATCTTCTGGGGTGGCAGAACGGCAGTTGTCATAGGGCGATTATTCCCGATTCGTGAGGGAAATGAGATATTTATAGGCCAGGGCGGCACTCACTTCTGGTGAATCTCATCACCAATTCACCCCCTTGTTTTCAGCTTTTTCTGGGATCTTCCTGGCGCTTTGATGGCTAGAATTCTGACCATGTCTTCTGAGAAAAATCTGACCAAACTGATAATTGCGCTCTATTCGGATGACTCATCCGTCCGTTCGTCAATCATCACCGCCCTTGGTCGTCGGGTATCAGCCGATCTTCCAGAACACACGATTGTTGAATTTGCCACTGGCCCAGCTCTTCGGCTCTATTTAGATTCCAAGCAGAGCGTCGATCTCTTCATTCTTGATGGAGAAGCAGTCCCTGAAGGTGGATTGGGTCTGGCCCGCCAGTTAAAAGATGAAGTTTTTAATTGCCCACCAGTATTAGTAATTACCGGTCGGGTCCAAGACAACTGGCTAGCTGCCTGGTCGAAGGCAGATGATGCGATTCTTCATCCCATCGACCCTTTCACTCTTGCTTCAAAGGTGGCGAAGTTGCTGAAGGATAAGGCTGAAGTTAGCGCATAAATTTCTTTAGCTGCGAAATGCTGAAAACTTCAAAACCAGCAAGTCGCTCGATCAACCGATGTAGAACTTCAACCGTAGTTTTCACATCATCCAGTGCTCTGTGATTTGGTAGCGCCTTGGTTTCGAAAAACTGGGAAAGAGTGCCAAGTTTATAATTCTGAATTTCAGATCGATCAATTACACGCCTTGCCAGTTTCACGGTATCGATAACCTCATATTTGGGCCAGTTATGCGAAAGCGACTGCGCTGCGGCTTTTAGGAAACCGATATCAAATGGTGCGTTATGGGCTACTAGATAAACATCTTCATGGCGGTTAATGAATTCGATGAACTCAGGGAAGGCCTGGTCGATAAGCGGGGCACCCTCTAACATTTCATCGGTTATGCCAGTTAAATTACTTATGTATTCCGGTAATGCAACCTGCGGATTCACAAAGGTTGAGAACTCTTCTAGAAGCTCGCCACCACGAACTGCGATCGCCCCGATTTCAGTTATGGCGCAACCATTGGCAGGGGAGGCGCCTGTAGTTTCTAAATCCAACACTATAAATGTGATCTCGGCCAACGAGGCTTGATTTTTAGGTGTCATTCGAATTGCCATTTGAAAATACTAAGGAGGCGCACTGACATTTAGCGGTTGGCCTTAATGCCAATAATCGATTGCGCCAGAATAAGAGCGGCAATCAAATATGTTGCAATCAGCCAACTATTTGAAACTTCATAGGTATAACCAATCAGGACTGGGAATATGGCAGCGATGCAATAACCAATTCCTTGGGCCATCGAAGATAAATGACTAGTGGCCCCAACGCTGGGGGACTTCATTGCAATTAGGCCAAGTGCCAGCGGAAGTGCTGCGTGGGTTGTCGAAATCAAAAGCAAGGCCGGGATGGTCCAGCTATTTGAGAGATGATTTAGCAGCGAGAACCCAATGATTCCCGGAACTGATGTTGCGAGAATCGCTAGTTTCAAATCTTCACCACGGCTAAAAACCAGAGGCAGAATTAGAGTCAGAGCAAAACCGCAGAGAGTTGAAAGGCCAAAGAGTGCGCCGGCTTCTGCGGCTGAATAACCTTTGTCAATCAATATCTTCGGCATCCACGCTACTTGGGTATAAAAGATTGCGGATTGAACTCCCATGTATATCGAGACCAGCCAAGCCTTCTTTGACCGAAACAATTCTTTGAAATGATTCTCATGGTTATCGGGCATTGGCTTCGCTTTTCGAAGCAGCGGAATCCAAATCAGCGCTACTAATATCGCTGGTATTGCCCAGACCGAAATACCAATTTTCCAATTGTCTCCGAAGTAAGAAGCGATTGGAATCGAGAGACCAGCGCCAAGTGATGCCATGAGCGCAAGAACTGCAGAGTAAATCGGCATGACAGTTGTTATCTTCTTTGGATAATCCCGTCGGACAAGTGCTGGTGTAACGATATTTAGAATCGCAATACTGATACCAAGAATAATCGTTGATCCAAAGAGCAGAGAGTTAGACCCAAGTGTTCGCAAGATTGTGGCTGCCGCAAGGGCGAGGAGTGCGAAAACTATAAGTTGCTCGGTCTTGATTTTGCGAAAGATTCGAAGACTTGGAAGTGGCGCCGCAAGGGCGAAGCAAATTACCGGAATGGCTGTGAGAAATCCGAATTGAACTATCCCTAAATTTTGGCCTTTGCTAATCGCAGTTATTTGAGGACCGATACTTGTAATAGGAGCGCGGATACACCCAGCGATTGCCAGAAGTGCAATCAGCTGAAAATGACGGGTTGCTCGCATTCCAGCAGTATAAATCCCATTATTTGCTCATATTTCATTTAACTTTAAACCGCGAGTTGAGACTTTGTTGCCGAAACATGAGGCCGTGAAACTTGCAAGCAATATGCGAAAGAGTAGGGTTTCGCTCACATCAATCCCCTTAAAAAGGGTTAATCCAGGAGGCGCTTTGAAAAAGTCATTAAAGCTTATTGCGGTAGCCGCATCTCTAACACTAATTACAGGTGTTGCAGTTGCTCCTTCAGCACAGGCAGCAAAAATTAAGTTATGTCTCGCTCTAGATACTGGCGGCGTAGACGATCGTTCATTCAACCAAGGTGCATGGGAAGGCGCTAAGTCTTCTAAAGTTGCAAATGCAGAATATCTTGCAGCAGCTACACCTGCCGATTTCGCTCCAAACATCAAAGCTTTCGTTGATAAGAAATGCGATTTGATTATCGGAGTTGGATTTGCAATTTCTGGCGCGATTGTGAAATCAGCGCTGGCTAACCCAAACATTTCTTACGCTGTTGTTGATGATGCGGGCGCAGATTGCGATGCAAACTTCAATTGCAAGCCGGTAAAGAACGTTAAGGGCCTTACCTTCCAGACAGATGAAGCTGCTTTCATGGCAGGTTACTTATCTGCAGGCATGACCAAGACTGGCAAGGTAGCAACATACGGTGGCGCACCTTATCCAACAGTCACAATCTTCATGGATGGATATGTTCGTGGAGTTGACTACTACAACAAAGTGAAGAATAAGAAGGTTTCAGTCCTAGGTTGGGATATCAAAACTAAGACTGGCTCTTTCGTCGGTAACTTTATCGACCAAAATGCTGCACTAACTCTTTCAAAGGGCTTTGAACAACAGGGAGCAGACATCATTCTTCCGGTTGGCGGAAACCTCGGAGCTCCATATGCAGCTGCTAACGAAAAGACCAAGAAGGCGCTAACAATCTGGGTTGACTCAGATGGTTACAACCTTCTCCCAGCTGGAAAATCAACACTTCTTACAACTGTTGTCAAGGAAATTGGCGCATCAATTAAATCAGTTGCTAAGGATGTTGCAGATAAGAAGTTCAACGGAAGCCTCTATGTTGGAACGCTAAAGAACAAAGGTGTTTCAATTGCTCCTTATCACGATCTAAGTTCACGAGTTCCAGGCCAACTAAAGCTTGAAATTCGTAAGATCAGAGAGCAAATTATCGCGGGAACCTTGAAGGTAAACGGATAAGTAAGCAGTTCAAAACAGGAGGTTCCGAGCAATCGGGCCTCCTGTTTTTTGCACTATTAATCGATAGGATTCTAGAGTGTCATTAGAATTACGAGGAATAACAAAAACATTCGGTGCGCTCACCGCAAATGATTCAATTGATTTGAAGGTTGAGACCGGCCAAATCCACGCTATTTTGGGCGAGAATGGCGCTGGCAAATCCACGTTAATGAATATTGTTTACGGCCTACTCAAGGCTGATTCTGGTGAGATTCTGATTGATGGAAAAACCGTAGATATTTCAGAACCCAGTGATGCCCTAAGCGTAGGTATCGGAATGGTTCACCAGCACTTCATGTTGGTTCCAGTCTTTAGTGTTGCCGAAAACATAATGTTAGGCCACGAGAAGTTCAACAAGTTAAGGGTTTTGGATTTGGATGAAGCACGTAAAGCGATTCGGGAAATTTCGGAAGATTTTGGTTTACAAGTTGACCCAGATGCAATTGTTGAAACTCTTCCGGTAGGAATCCAACAAAAAGTTGAGATCATTAAGGCGCTGATTTATGAAGCCAAAGTGCTTATTTTAGATGAACCGACTGCGGTTCTTACTCCGCAAGAGACCGACGAGCTTTTAGAAACCATGCGGGACCTAAAGAGTAAGGGCACTTCAATTATTTTTATCACGCACAAGTTGCGGGAAGTTCGCGCGGTCGCAGATCAAATAACGATTATCCGTCGTGGCAAGGTTGTTGCCGCGGTTTCTCGGCAAACTTCGGAAGGCGAATTGGCTTCGATGATGGTTGGCCGCGCCGTAGATTTGGCGCCGGAGAAATACCCGCATGAAATAGGTGGCGCTATTTTAGAAGTAAAGAACCTAACAGTTCGAGATCAACTTGGAACTGC
>JBILDT010000043.1:0-7528 GCA_044352485.1 Candidatus Nanopelagicaceae bacterium | reverse complement strand
ACGGCGACTAAATCGCTAGGTTCGCTGACAATCTCGAATGAATCGCCGAGATCAGTTACATCTTCAGCCCCAGCATCTAAGACATGTTCCAAGATTTTATCCTCAGTAATCCCCGCTGCCTTTGAAACAATTACAACTCCCTTGCGATTAAACATATAGGAAACCGAACCAGGATCAGCCATCGAGCCCCCGTTGCGAGTAACAGCAACCCGAACTTCAGATGCAGCGCGGTTTCGATTGTCAGATAAACACTCAATCATTAATGCGACACCATTTGGTCCGTAACCTTCATACATAATCGTCTGCCAATCAGCGCCGCCTGATTCAAGTCCAGCACCACGCTTAACCGCACGATCAATATTGTCTGCTGGCATCGAATTCTTCTTCGCCTTTGCAATTGCATCAAAGAGCGTTGGGTTTCCGGTGATGTCGGCGCCACCATTTCGGGCTGCAACTTCGATCCCTTTAATCAGTTTTGCAAAGTTTTTGGCACGTCTAGAATCAATGATTGCCTTCTTGTGCTTAGTCGTTGCCCACTTGGAATGGCCTGACACGGTGAAACCCCCTATAAATCAATTGCTGTAGTTTATCTTGAATTACTTTTTACAAACCTCTTCAAGGAAATATCGATGCACGCGGTTATCCCCGGTCAATTCTGGGTGAAAAGCCGTTGCCATTACGTGGCCCTGCCGAACAGCTACCGGATGTGTGACGCCTGATATTTCTATGTTCGATAGAACTTCTACATCGGGCCCATGAGACTCGACCCATGGTGCTCGGATAAATACGCCTCGGATTGGGGCACCTGAAATCGATTTAAAAGCTAAGTCCATTTCAAAGGATTCAGTCTGTCTGCCAAAAGCGTTACGGCGGACTTCCATATCAATTCCGCCAAAGGTTTCTTGATTAGATGCTGGATCAATTATGGATTTCGCGACCAGAATCATTCCTGCGCATGATCCATAAGTAGGCATGCCGTCAGCGATTCGTTCTGAGATTAATTCAGATAAACCAAAGGCGTTAGCCAACTTGCTAATTGTTGTTGATTCTCCACCCGGGATAATAAGAGCATCTACCGCCTTGATATCAGATTGGGTCTTTACTAGTTTTCCGGTAACGCCGCACTCACCGAGAGCGATGATATGTTCTCGAAAATCGCCTTGGAGCGCTAAAACTCCAACGTTCATTTCTACCAGCCCCGTTCGGCCAATCGATGTGGAACAGGTATGTCAGCAACATTTATACCAACCATCGCTTCACCTAAACCGCGAGAAGCATCTGCGACAACTTTTGCATCGGTATAGAAAGTCGTTGCCTTCACACAAGCCGCAGCACGCTTCGCAGCATCGCCAGATTTGAAAATTCCAGAACCAATAAATACGCCATCTGCGCCAAGCTGCATCATCATCGCAGCGTCAGCCGGTGTTGCTATCCCGCCAGCAGTGAAGAGAACAACGGGAAGCTTTCCAGTTTCGGCTACCTCTTTAACTAATGCGTATGGTGCTTGTAGCTCTTTTGCCGCTACATAAAGTTCATCCTCGCGCATCGAAGTAAGACGGCGAATTTCTGAGCCAATTTTGCGCATGTGAGTTGTGGCGTTTGAAACATCGCCAGTGCCAGCTTCGCCCTTAGAACGAATCATTGCTGCACCTTCATTGATGCGACGAAGTGCTTCGCCAAGATTAGTTGCACCGCAGACGAATGGGATTGTGAAATTCCACTTATCAATATGGTGTTCATAGTCCGCTGGAGTCAGAACTTCGGATTCATCAATGTAATCAACGTTTAACGTTTGCAAAATCTGTGCCTCTGCAAAGTGTCCGATTCGAACCTTAGCCATAACCGGAATTGAGACTGCGGCTTGAATCTTTTCAATCATGTCAGGATCTGACATTCTAGAAACGCCACCTTGGGCGCGAATATCTGCAGGAACGCGCTCTAGAGCCATTACTGCAACTGCACCTGAATCTTCGGCAATCTTTGCTTGTTCAACATTAACAACATCCATGATGACGCCGCCCTTTAGCATCTCGGCCATGCCGCGCTTTACGCGTGCGCCACCGACTTGGGCTTCATTCGCTTTAGACATTGTCTACTCCTATTGTCTTTGAATCTCAGAGTCTACTTCGACTTTTACGGGCTCGCACTTTTGGCTGGGGTGGGATATTCAAGTTCAGGCTCGATGTCGGTAAGGGCGATCCAGACTTGACCATCCGCAAAGTTAGCCACGGTCCCATCGGTTAGGGTCCATATTGTTCCCACCTCCGCACTAGGGCGCTGCCAATTTATTGCCACAATTTTGCCGTTTCGGAGCAAGTAACCGGTTCCGCTGCCAACGGTATTGCTCATCGGAGTCACTCCTCCGAATTTATCCCCGTAAATTGAATCCGTGATCGAAACTTTTTGGATCACGAAATTTGGCGAACCAAGCTGGCGACCATTTGAATCCAGATTTGGTTTTCCGTTGAATGTGAGCAGCCAACGTTTCTCACTAGTCGACCAAGTAACTCCATACTTTGCCGCCGGCCACTTAACAACCGCGGATTTCAATTTCTTGCCTAGATCACTCGCTTTTCCAAACTGCCAACCTACAGATTTAACAATGTCAATCTTCTTGCCTTCATCTTCAATAGTCTTCTTTAGAAGTGCATTAGCGTCGACCATCATGTTTGTTGGTGCATATCGTTCTGGATCGTTCTGGTAAATCGACGGTGGGTTACGTTCGGCCGACATGTTCTCGAGATTTGCTGCAGCAAGCACCGGGCGCATCTTGCTCTGTGCTCCGCTGTAGGCAAAACCAACCCGACCATATTGTGCAAGAATTTCAATATCACTAATTCGAGCCGAACGAACTGGCCCAATTAAATCCGGAACTTTGTCAGTAAAAATTGCAGCTAGCCGAGTGAGTCCGCCTTCGACCTGCTCGATGTAAATAACATCCGCACTGTTTAAACCAACCTGCGGATGTGCAGCATTGGTGTCATCGATTTTAACCGCAAGCAGTGGACCATTTGTGCCTGGTAGATTGGTTAAAACATTCTTCTCAACCTGCTTCTCTGCCGACTTATTCACCAAACTGGATGGCGATGCGCAAGAACTTAAAACAATCAAGATTGAAACTGCGGCAATAAACTTTTTCATAAAATGTGATCCTCAAATGAATAGCGCATAGGCAGCGGAGCATGTCCGGCTAGTCGGAAGACCCTGAATAGAACTTTACTACGTAGGGATTGAGCGCTATGAACAGCTTCGGTATGAATTGTGATTCCAACTGAAATTTTTTCAGAGAGAGATTTTAAAGACTCTACTAACTCACTTTCAATACCGCCAGGAAGCGTCACTTCGTCTGCAAGGATCAAATTCAGGCTTTGTGACAGTGAGATCTCAGCATCACTTCGTTCAACAATATTTGCTTCCCGGGCTTGATAAGCCGCAGCCGTTAATACCAAACTTGTTGCAGCATCGACTCCTTTAGAGTTTGCGATTTCAAGCGCCAGCGCTGCTCGACGTTGTAACAAAGCATCTAGGTGAGCCCAGGATGTTTCTACTCTGTGATGGAGCACATCTAATCTCGAAGCAAGGAAAGATAAATACCAACCAGCCAACAGAACCATAAAGAGAGCCGTTACGAAAATTTCAATCATTAGAACGCAACCTGTTCCAGAATCGATTCTCTGATGCCAGGCTTACCTTCGTGTTTCCGGCAAGTGCGATTTCATAAACAGACAAAATCTGATCCCCCACTGAATTCCAATCGAAACCCTTGGCCTTTTCATATCCTGCGATTGCAATTTTTTCGCGCTTTTCTTGATTTTCTAGGAGATTAAGAGTCGTTTCCGCGAGGTTCTCTGAATCTTCAGAGGTAAAAATTGCACCGGAAGCACCATCGTCTAGCAATTTTACGAATGCCGGAAGATTACTGGCGACAATCGGAGTCTTTGCCGCCATCGCTTCAGCCAAGATTATTCCGAAGGACTCGCTTCCCGTATTTGGCGCGATATAAAGTGAGATTGATTTAAAGAATTGTGCTTTTTCAGTCTCCGAGATTCGTCCCAAGAACGTAATTCGCTCACGCAGTTCAGAAGGGATTAGCTTCTCGAAATCACTCGCGTTGCCCGGTCCAGCCACCAAAATCCTTAAATTTGGTATCTTATTTACAATCTTCGGAATTGCCGCCAATAGAACTGCTAAACCTTTTCTCGGCTCATCGAATCTTCCGATAAAACCAAGGGTGTTAGGAAGCGCCCACTCCGATCGTGTTCCAATCCCTTTAAACTTGCTGGTATCAATTCCATTTGGAATAACTACTGCTTCGGTATTGAATCTATCTTTAAGAGTTTCGCGAGCGATTTCGCTAACTGCAATCTTCGCAGTGATTCTCTCGATTAAAGGATCGAGCATGGTGCCAATTGCATTCGCAACTTTTTGTGGATTGGCTGCTGCATGAAATGTTGCAACCATCGGTCCATCTCCAGCCCAACCAGCGAGCAGTGATAAAGATGGAATCGCTGGCTCGTGTAAATGCAACAAGTCAAAATTTCCATTAGAAATCCACTGCTTGACTCTTGAAGAAGCTAGTGGGCCGAAAATTACTTTTGCAATTGCTCCGTTGTAAGGAATCGATATCGGACGCCCGGCAGAAACCACCCAAGGTTCGATATTTCCACCTTCATCTGTAACCGGTGCCAAAACTGAAACTTCGTGCCCCTTTGCTAACAACCATTGCGTAAGTTCCTTTATATGAATCTGAACGCCACCCGGTGTGTCCCAACCATAAGGACAGACGATTCCAATTTTTAAACTACGCATTTGAATCATCTCGCCAGATTCGCTGCAACATATGCCAATCAACGGTGTTGACCACTAACTGTTCTGCAAAACGATCTGCAATCACTTGCGTCATAGCAGCAGCCTTCTCTGAAACACTTCCGGTTTCTGGGATCGCAATGGCCTCGCCGAAAATAATTCGGATTCCAACTTCTTCATATTTGACAAATGCGGTAATCAAATCTGCTCCTGTTTGGATTGCGAGGAGCGCTGGCCCGGCTGGCATTTGTCCGCCAGTGCCAAAGAAATTAACTGGGATCCCATTCTTAGATAAGTCTCGATCTGCAACAAGAGCAACCAATTTTCCGGCGCGCAATCTCTGCGAAAGAACCGCGATGCTCCGAGAATCTAAATCCAGAACTTCCATACCTATTGCAGTGCGATATTCCAAGAATTTGCGGAATAGTTTTTCGGGTTTTAGATGCTCTGCAACAGTAGTAAGCGGGATACCAGTCGCACAGAAGTAAGCCCCGGCGTGATCCCAATTGCCGGCATGTGGCAACGCAACTATGCAACCTCGCTTTGCGGCGATTGGATCTCTTAAGAAATTTTCATTCTCACAGACGGTTGTTGAGAGCAATCGTTCTTTGCTCCAGGCCGGAAATCGAAAAGTGTCACACCAGTAGCGCAAGTAAGAACGCATGCCAGCATTAACCAGAAACTCTAATTGCGCGTCATCGAGTTCGGGACGGACTCGTCGATAATTAGAGCGCAACCTATTAACGCCTTTGCCATTTCTTGCGTAAAGAAAATCCGCGAAGCGATCTGCTAGAGAGTAAGCCTTACGCTCTGGAATCCAACGAATTATTCGCCATGCCAGGTTATAACCCCAATACACAAAAGTTTCGCCCATCTATTTTGCGCCCACATAAACAATTCGAAGTCGTTGCAAAACCGTTAAAAGACTTGCAATTGCTAAAACCCAGAAGCCAATACCCATGATGTAAGGAACACCAAGACCAGCAAAGCCAGTAGTTGTAAGAACGATTATCAGTCGCTCAGTTCTTTCCGCGAGCCCTCCGTTGCATTGAATGCCTAAAGATTCAGACCTGGCTTTGATGTAGGAAATCAGAAAGCCTAGAACAATTGTTGTAAGGACCAGTGGAACCAGTGCGTCATCTTCTGAAATCAAATACCAGAGCACTGAACCAAGTATCACGGCATCAGTAAGTCGATCAAGGGTCGAATCTAGAAGGGCTCCCCAAGCGTTCGAACCTTTTGCCGAAAGTCTTGCGATAGTTCCATCAAGTAAATCAAAGAGAACGAAGAAAACAATCAATAACGTTCCGAGGAAGAGCTCTCCTTTTGGGAAGGTAAGTAGCGCAGCCGCCATAGTAAAGAGAGCTCCTGCGGCTGTGACCATATTTGCGCTCACGCCAATTCGAATTAATCCGCGACAAATCGGCGTAATTAACTTGGTAACTGGGGCGCGTAATGATTCTTGTAACATCTTTCCCATCGTAGGCTTAGTTGTCGTGAGCACCCAAATCTACCCGCTGATTAAGCCCGAATTGAAGGTTTGCGTTGTCGGAAAATCAAGTGGCGAGATAGCCGAGTATTTCAATCTCAATCAGGCTCCCTTAGAGCAAGCTGATGGAGCCATGTTTATCGTTAGCGCTGTTGATGGAATTTCAGCAGGTGACATCGAAATTTGGAACACTGCTCGTGAACTTTATGTTCCTTCTATGGTTTTAATCTCAGAACTAAGCAACGGTGAAACTGATTTCGATGACATGAGTGCGATTGCTGGACGAATCTTAGATCCAGTGCAAACTCCATACCTGGTTCTACATGATGATGCCGGAAATCCAACCGCTCTTATCGATCTAGAAGCTTTAAAGTTATCTGACTATTCAACGGGTTCTCGAGTCGAGCGAGAGAGCGATCCTGAACATAAAGTTTTAGTCTTTGACTTTCGCAAGGAATTTTTAGAAGCAATCGAAGAATTTGGTCATAATGGTTTTCAAGAGGGCTTAAGTTTTCCAGCTATTCCGTTTATTTCTGAGAACGGTCTCGGCAGTTTCGAGATAGCCTCTTTGTTAAATAAATTACCAAGCCGCAGCTAGTTCGGTGCGGGTTTGAGATAACAGCTGCGGAAGCACTTTGGTCTGACCAATGAGTGGCATGAAGTTTGCATCTCCGGACCAGCGCGGAATTACATGTTGATGGATATGGTCTGCTACGCCCGCACCAGAAACAGCACCTTGGTTCATTCCCAGATTGAAACCACTTGCACCACTTACCGCACGAATCGTCTTCATCGCATGTGCCGAGAGTTCGGAGATTTCATTGCGTTCACTAGTTGTTAAATCCGTTAGATCTCCCACGTGTCGATTGCTACAAATTAACAGATGCCCTGCATTGTATGGATAAAGATTCATGACTACATAAGCTTCACGGCCGCGGGCAACAATCAAACCCTCTTCATCACTTAATCCAATAATTCTGCAGAACGGACACTCAATTGAGTTGTTTGGAAGCGGACGATTCTCCCCTGAAAGGTAGGACATTCGGTGGGGCGCCCATAAACGCTGCCAACGATCTGGCATGCCCACGCCGCTGGAAAATTCTTGATCGCTCATTTGTAATCTAAATCTGAATTCGTTTTGCCACAGCCGAAAGGACTTCAGCAATAGCATCATCGACTGAAATTCCATTCTTCTGATCGCCATTGCGATATCTAAATGAAACTGCACCAGAC
>JBILDT010000042.1:0-7572 GCA_044352485.1 Candidatus Nanopelagicaceae bacterium | reverse complement strand
ACAAACAGAGGTAGAAGAGAGGCTGCACTCATCAAATAACTTGTCTATTCGAAACAACAGGTTCATTCTCTTTATTACATCGCCCCTAGGTAAGGGGAGAATAGATGTAGAAAGCGTGCCGAATGTTCCCCGCTAAAAATTCTAAATTCTTGGCTTTATCTACAGCGATATTCATAATGGTTGGAACGTCTATCAATTCTCCAGCACAAGCGAATACCGTTAAGAAAGTAGCTATTAATAAAGCCGGGAGAGTGGCTACACCAGGCATAAACACTTTGTTAAGTGGAGAAGGTGCACCGAAGGCAACGGTTGGAATCGACGGTGACTTTTACATCGACACAAATAAAATGAATATCTACGGCCCAAAGACGAAAGGTAAGTGGCCTGCACCTGTATCCCTGAAGGGCACACCAGGAACAAATGGAACCAACGGCACTAATGGAACAACCGGCGCAACAGGTGCGAAAGGAACTTCAACACCCGGAAGCGATGGAGCACCAGGTTTAATTGGTCCAACTGGTCCAACTGGTCCAACTGGTCCAGCAGGTTCTCCCGGAGCAACTGGTCCAGCAGGTTCAGGCTCTCCAGGTGCACCTGGTGCAACAGGTCCTGCAGGAAGTAACGGTGCAAGTGGAAGCAATGGAAGCAATGGAACAAATGGTTTGCCCGGATCAATCGGTGAATCCGGAGCAAAAGGTGACACTGGAAACATCGGATTAACAGGTCCAGCAGGGTCGAGCCCTTCAACAATGGGATTACTTTCATTCTCTCCAATTATTGGCAGCTCTACAGCAACATCCATAAAAGATTTTGGCAACTTTGCTTTAGGAAAAAGTTATGTAGTTCAACTTTTACTTCATGGTGTCTCCGAAACAGGGTTGACTAAAACCATTAAATTTTCAATATCGTCGCCAGACACATTAGTTGTTCTTACTTCTGACTATGTTGTTCTCAATGGGTATACGAGCCGAAGCGGTGCTACCGAGCAAGAAAGCAGTATCGTTGCAACGATATTAGTGAATGGGTCGAATACAACCCATGATTATTTCTTAACAGCGACAATTACATGTAATCAGATAACTGAAATTCCAGGACTAATTTTTAGTGGATCGTTTAACGGGATTCAGGTAGATGCAGTTTCTTAGAGACTTCAATTTGGAAACCGTGGAGCGGGTGACCGGGATCGAACCGGCATGGCCAGCTTGGAAGGCTGGGGCTCTACCATTGAGCTACACCCGCAGATTTCGTGCGATAAGCATGAATTGAGCGTGAACCAGCCGTTATGTTACACCGCTGTGGGGATTGGCTCCGCCCACCTGTTGATTTCACCCTAAATGGCCGAAACTTTTCTGGGTAAAAGGTGTGTGTTTTCGTGACCTACCAATAGGTAAGGGCTAATGTCCGTTTCATCTTCCTCCGGCTTGTGCGCCGTGAATGCCCACGGGGTCGCAAACACCCCCGATACCAAAATCAGAAGGGCTCAACCATGCTAGATAGTTATTTCAAAATATCTGAACGTGGCTCAACCGTAGGTCGAGAAGTTCGTGGTGGTTTCGTCACGTTCTTCACAATGGCTTACATCGTGGCACTTAACCCGTTGATCATCGGACTTTCAAAAGATGCTGACGGAAAGTATCTCGGAGGTGGCGACGCTCCAAACCTTGCAGCAATTGCTGCAGCAACTGCGTTGATCGCAGGTGTGCTTACAATCCTGATGGGCGTAGTTGCAAACTTTCCACTTGCGCTCGCAACCGGTCTTGGTCTAAACACTTTCGTTGCAGTAAGTATTGCATCGCAAATGTCATGGGCTGATGCAATGGGACTTGTTGTTCTTGAGGGAATCATTATTACCATTCTCGTTCTCACTGGTTTTAGAAAAGCGGTATTTGGTGCAGTTCCTGCACAACTCAAGATCGCAATCTCAGTAGGTATCGGTCTCTTTATTGCATTAATCGGATTGGTTGATGCTGGCTTCGTTCGCCGCACAGGAGCTGGCCCAGTGCCAGTAACACTTGGCGATGGCGGAACTCTTGTCGGCTGGCCAATCGTTGTATTTTGCTTTGGTCTTCTATTGATGATCGGACTTTTGGTCAAGAAGGTTAAGGGTGCGATTCTTATTGCAATCATCGTTTCAACAGCGATTGCGATTGCAATTGAATCAGCATTCAAGATTGGGCCACTATTTAATGGTGCAACCGGAGATGTGAATCCAAAGGGTTGGAATCTAAACGTTCCGGTAATGCCTTCTGAAGTGGTTGCTACACCTGATTTTGGTCTACTAGGACAATTTAGTCTCTTCGGATCATTCGAAAGAATCTCACTTGTTGCTGCAATCCTCTTTGTGTTCACGCTATTGCTATCTGACTTCTTCGACACTGTCGGAACAGTTACAGCAATCGGTCACGAATCAGGATTGATTGATAGCAAGGGCGATGTCCCAAATAACAACAAGATTCTCTTTGTTGACTCAGTGGCCGCAATGGCCGGTGGCGCTGGAAGCATCTCTTCAAATACCAGCTACATCGAATCAGCAGCGGGTGTTGGTGAAGGTGCGCGAACAGGTTTGGCATCAGTAGTAACTGGTGTGCTATTCCTATTGACCACATTCCTTGCACCACTTGTTGCAGTAATTCCTTACGAAGCAGCAACTCCCGCACTTGTAGTCGTCGGATTCTTGATGATGGCACAGATCAAGGGCTTGGATTGGGCTGACTATGGAATCGGAATTCCTGCATTCCTAACAATTATCTTGATGCCATTTACTTACAATATTTCTGTAGGTATTGGCGCAGGATTCGTTTCACATGTTGTGATCCGTATTATCCAAGGCCGTCGTAGCGAAGTTCATCCGCTGCTGCTCTTGGTATCTGGTCTCTTCATGGTCTACTTCTTAAGCTCTCCAATTAATACTTGGATTGGCTAATTAAGTAGCTCGTTTAAGCAGTCATAAGAAATAGAAGTAAAGGAGAAAGGGCTCGGGGGAAACCTCGGGCCCTTTCTGCATTAATGGGCAATTTCCCGTTGGTTTTGGGAAGGGAATTTAGGGCTTAGAATTCGGACTTACGCCGCGGGGCGTAGCGTAGTGGCTAGCGCGCCTGCTTTGGGAGCAGGAGACCGGAGGTTCGAATCCTCTCGCCCCGACCAGAACAAATAATTCTTAAAAATAAAACTCAAGGAGCAAAGTGAAAAGCGCAGTCGAAACTCTTTCCCCAACTCGTGTAAAGCTTTCTATTGAAGTTTCATTTGATGAATTAGCGCCACATATTTCAAATGCTTACAAGGCTTTTGGTGAGCGCATCAATATCCCAGGATTTCGTAAGGGCAAAGTTCCACAAGCAATGATTGAACAACGTGTTGGTCGTCCAGCTATTTTGGATGAAGCGATTAATTCATCAATCTCACCTTTTTATGCTGCGGCTTTGAAAGAGCAGAATGTTTTTGTAATTGGTCGCCCAAATATTGAAGTAACTGAATTGGTCGATCGTGAGAAGTTTTCATTTACTGCTGAAGTAGATGTGCGTCCAGAGCTGAAGCTTCCAGATTTTTCAAAGATAACTTTGACCGTCGATGACGTTGTCGTTTCGGATGCAGAAGTAGCAGAGCAAGTTGATGCTCTTCGTGCACGTTTTGGAACTTTAACCACAGTTGAGAAGGCTGTTGAAAACGGTGACTTTGTTTCGCTTGATTTAATTGCAACAATAAATGGCGAAGCAGTCGAGGGCGGAACCGCAAACGATCTTTCATATGAAGTTGGCACCAACCGCATGGTTGATGGCTTAGATGAGGCCTTGATTGGTTTGAAGGCAGGGGAGTCAAAGCGATTTGATACCCAACTTGTCGGCCAGAAAGATGACGAAAAAGGTGCAGTGGATGCAACTGTGAAAGCAGTTAAGCATCGCGACCTTCCAGAGTTGAATGATGAGTTTGCAAAGCTTGGCTCTGAGTTTGAAACTTTGGCCGAGCTTCGCACCGATATCCAGACTCGCCTAGAGCGCGTTAAGCATCTCGAGCAAGGTGCCCAAGCAAGAGATCTGCTTGTTGAGAAGTTAATAGCGGAAGTTGAAATCCCACTTCCAGCGAACATAATTGAAGATGAAGTCAACGATCATTTGGATAAAGAGGGCCGCCTTGAAGATGCGGAGCATCGCAAGGAAGTTACTGAAGAGGTCACTAAGTCACTCACACAAGAAATCCTCTTCGACAGCATAGTTTCTGCTGAGAGCGTTTCAGTCAATGAGAATGAATTAACCGAGTATTTGATTCGTGCATCCCAGCGATATGGCATGTCTCCGGATCAATTTATGAAGGAAGTTTCAGATGCTGGCCAAATCACAACCATGGTCGCTGAAGTTTCTAGAGCCAAGGCTCTTGCAGGCGTCTTATCTCGCGTAAAGGTTGTTACAACTTCTGGCAAAGAAGTGAACCTTGAAGAGTTGGCACCAAAGCAAGCTGCTGCGCCAGCCGCAGAGTAATTCAGACTCTTTCTCGCAGGGCGAACAGCCCAGGCAAGGTTTTTGCCAATTTGCGGAAGCATTTGGCCCGAAACATTGTTAGTGTCATTACTAGGAATTAAAAAGTTAAACAAACTATCTGGAGGAAGTTGTGGATCTCATTACGCCGCGTCTAGCGGGTTCGGCACCAAGTGGTGGATTAGATGACCAGGTTTATAACCGTCTTCTAAAAGAGCGCATCATCTTTCTAGGTTCAGTTGTTGAAGATTCAATGGCTAACGCAATCTCAGCACAGTTGCTCTTACTCGCTGCAGAAGATCCAGATAAAGATATTTTCCTTTATATAAATTCGCCAGGCGGTTCAATCTCGGCCGGTATGGCAATTTATGACACGATGCAATACATCAAGAATGATGTTGCAACAGTTGCGATGGGACTTGCCGCATCGATGGGACAGTTCTTGCTTTGCGCAGGGGCACCAGGAAAGCGTTATGCACTTCCACACGCGAGAATTATGATGCACCAACCTTCGGGCGGTATCGGCGGAACGGCATCAGATATCAAAATTCAAGCAGAGCAAATGTCATTTACTAAGAAGAAGATGGCTGAGCTAATCTCTTTCCACACCGGACAGAAGGCTGAAACCATCGAAGCTGACTCTGATCGCGATCGCTGGTTTACCGCAGAAGACGCTAAAGAATATGGCTTTGTAGATCACGTCGTGCGTTCAGCAGGGCAAGTATCTGGAAGCGGAGGAACAGCCAAATGATAAATAACCGTTACATACTTCCAACAATTGAAGAGAAAACTTCATATGGCTATAAGCGTTTAGATCCATATACAAAACTATTTGAAGAGCGCATTATTTTCTTAGGTCAAGCTATTGATGACACCGTTGCAAACGATGTTATGGCCCAACTTTTAACACTGGAATCCATGGATCCAGATCGCGACATCATGATGTATATAAATTCACCAGGTGGTTCTTTCACTGCGCTGACTGCAATTTATGACACGATGCAATTCGTTCGCCCAGATGTAATGACAATTTGTTTGGGACAAGCAGCATCAGCAGCAGCAATCCTGCTTGCGGGTGGCGCAAAGGGAAAGCGTTATGCCCTAGAACATGCACGCATCTTGATTCACCAGCCATATAGCGAAGGCGGCGGACAAGGTTCAGATATTGAAATCCAAGCCCGCGAAATTATGCGCATGCGCGCCTTGCTAGAAGAGATGTTGGTTAAGCACTCGGTAAAGAGCGCAGAAGAAATCACAAAAGATATCGAACGCGACAAGATCCTTACCGCAGCAGAAGCTGTTGAATACGGACTTATCGACCAAGTTATGGTGAGCCGCAAGGCATCTGCGAAATAAAAATTCGCCTATAAGCGAACAGAGTTAGGCTGGGATTTGCCCGCAAGAATCGGGGCGAAGTCCTAGCCTTCTCTTATGAATACGCGCATTGGTGAATCTGGCGATCTCTTGAAATGTTCTTTCTGCGGAAAGACGCAGAAGCAGGTTAAGAAGTTAATCGCTGGTCCTGGCGTTTATATCTGCGATGAATGTATCGAACTTTGTAATGAAATCATTATTGAAGAGCTCGAAGAGACCAGCACACTTGGGCTTGCCGAACTTCCAAAACCACAAGAGATTTATGAATTTCTAGATCAATATGTTGTTGGCCAAGATCGTGCGAAAAAGTCTTTATCTGTTGCCGTCTACAACCACTACAAGCGTGTGCAATCTGGTGAATCAAAACGCGAAGAGTCAATTGAATTATCTAAGTCAAATATTTTAATTTTAGGACCAACTGGTTGCGGTAAAACTCTGCTTGCTCAAACTTTAGCCCGCATGCTTAATGTGCCATTTGCAATTGCAGATGCAACAGCTTTAACCGAAGCTGGCTATGTTGGTGAAGATGTGGAAAATATTCTGCTTAAGTTAATTCAAGCTGCTGATTATGATGTTAAAAAAGCTGAAACCGGAATTATTTATATCGATGAAATTGATAAGGTCGCACGCAAGAGCGAGAACCCATCAATTACTCGCGATGTTTCTGGCGAGGGTGTTCAGCAAGCACTTCTTAAAATTCTAGAAGGAACAACTGCGGCAGTTCCACCTCAAGGTGGCCGTAAACACCCACATCAAGAATTCTTGCAAATCGATACAACAAATATTCTCTTTATTGTTGGTGGCGCCTTTGCTGGCCTAGAGAAAATTATTGAAGGCCGAAAAGGAAAAGCTGGTGTTGGATTTAATGCAACTCTTCAAAGCGCAGAAGAGAACGCCGCAAAAGATTTCTTCGGTGATGTTATGCCTGAAGATCTGTTGAAGTTTGGAATGATTCCAGAATTTATTGGTCGTCTGCCAATTATTACTAGTGTTGAGAATCTTGATCGCCCAGCACTTATGGAAATTCTTACTGAACCAAAGAATGCATTGGTTAAGCAATATCAGAAGCTATTTGAATTAGATGAAGTAGAACTTGAATTCTCACCCGAGGCGCTTGAAGTAGTTGCCGATCTTGCAATCAAACGTGGAACTGGCGCTCGAGGGCTTCGTGCAATTATGGAAGAAACTTTGCTTGGTGTGATGTATGAAATTCCATCTAAACCAGAAGTAGCCAAGGTGATAATTACGCCACAAGTTGTTCTCAAAGAGGCGGCTCCAACATTGGTAAATCGCCCAGCTGGTGGCCCAAAGCGCCAGAGCAAGGCCGAGAAGGGCGATAAGAGTTCAGAAGAGAAGAGCGCTTAATCTAGACTCAACTCCTATGAGCGACGGCAATAAATCTAATAAGAAAGAGTTAGCGGCAAGTTTCACGCCAGCTGATATCGAAGCACCGCTCTATCAAAAATGGTTGCTAGCTGGTTATTTCACTGCAGATTCCAAATCTACGAAACCACCATTCACAATTGTTATTCCACCACCAAATGTCACCGGAAGTTTGCATATTGGTCACGCGCTCGATCACACACTTCAGGATGTTTTAATTCGCATGAAGCGAATGAAGGGCTTCGAAGCGCTCTGGCTTCCCGGAATGGATCACGCAGGAATTGCTACCCAGAATGTTGTAGAGAAACAACTTGCTGCAAAGGGTTTATCAAGACATGATCTTGGA
>JBILDT010000041.1:0-7592 GCA_044352485.1 Candidatus Nanopelagicaceae bacterium | reverse complement strand
GATCGATACCTGGTGGCGGAGCCACCTTAATCCTTAAAGTGAGGGAAGCGGAAGGAGTTGGACTTGAACAAGTCAGTCGACGCTTCTGCCAAATTAGATGTAGCAATTGTTTTAGCAGCTGGTGATGGAACTCGCATGAAATCCCAAACTCCAAAGGTCCTACATTTTATTGCTGGCAAAACAATTATTGATCATGTCTTATCGCAAGTAGTTAAGTTAAATCCTGCGCAGTTGCGCGTTGTGGTTGGCGCTGGCCGTGAAGCGGTTGAGCCACACATTAAGCAGATTGCCCCAAATTCAATCTCAGTATTTCAAGCAGAACGAAATGGAACTGGCCACGCAGTTCAATTGGCGCTCGCCGATTTGAAAGCTAGTGGCACCGTATTGATATGTGCCGGAGATACTCCACTTCTTCGCAGCGAAACCCTTGCCGAATTTATTGCAGTGCACGCCGAAGCAAAGAACCTAGCTTCAGTTTTAACCGCAGAATTTCCAGACCCAACAGGTTATGGCCGAATCTTGCGGAACGAAGCCGGCGAAATTGTTGCCATTGTTGAAGAGCGCGATGCCTCTGATGAAATCAAATTGATTGATGAGATAAATACCGGGGTCTACCTCTTTGATATTGATGCACTTCGTGCAAGTGTCGCAAAGTTGAAGAGTAATAATTCACAGGGCGAGCTCTACCTGACCGATGTGATTGCAGATATCAAAGCAGCCGGCGGTAAGGCTGCTGCAATTCTTTCAAATGATTACAGCGAAACCTTAGGCATAAATGATCGTTCACAACTTGCAGATTGTGCTGCGATTATGCGCGATCGAATCAATTACCAACATATGTTAAATGGTGTAGAAATCGTTGATCCAACAACAACCTGGATTGATTCAAATGTAACTATTGAAGCCGATGCCACGATTTTTCCAGAGAGCTGGCTTGCCGGAACTACAACTGTTGGCGCTAAAGCAATTATCGGACCGCGCACAACTTTAATGAATGTAAAAGTTGCAGGCGGCGCATCAGTTATTGAATCTAATTGTGTTGATTGCGAAATTGGGGCTGATGCCAAGGTTGGTCCATATTCGTATTTGCGCGCTGACACATCGCTTGCAGCTGGTTCCAAAGTTGGGGCATATGTCGAGATTAAGAATTCAACTATTGGCGCGGGCACAAAGGTGCCGCACCTTTCATACGTAGGGGATGCAGAAATTGGTTCTGGAACAAATATCGGCGCAGCCACGGTCTTCGTAAATTATGACGGCGTAGAAAAGCACAAGACAAAAATTGGCGATGAAGTTCGAATCGGAAGCGACACCATGTTAGTTGCACCGGTTTCAGTTGGAGATGGCGCATACACTGCGGCTGGGTCGGTAATTACTGATGATGTTCCTGCCGGAGCCATGGGTGTTGCAAGATCTAAACAACGTAATATTCTGGGCTGGGTGCTTCGCAAGAGATCCGGAACCAAATCTGCGCAGGCGGCAAAAGCTGCAGGCGCATCAGAAACCTCGGAACAAGGGAGCTAAGACATGAGCGAACTTCGCCTCACTTCGGAGAAACGACTAAGAATTTTTACTGGTCGTGGATATCCAGAGTTAGCTGAAGGTGTCGCCGCTGAACTTGGTATACCAATCACACCAACATCTGCATATGATTTTGCAAACGGTGAAATATTTGTTCGCTTCGAAGAGAGTGTTCGTGGAAGCGATGCCTTCGTAATTCAATCGCACTGTGCTCCGGTAAATAAGCAGATCATGGAACAACTAATTATGGTCGATGCTCTGAAGCGCGCATCTGCAAAACGAATCACAGTTGTTGCACCATTCTATGGTTATGCCCGTCAAGATAAGAAGCACCGTGGTCGCGAGCCAATTTCTGCAAGGTTGATGGCAGATTTATTTAAGACTGCTGGCGCAGATCGCTTAATGGTTGTAGATCTTCACACCTCACAAATTCAAGGATTCTTTGATGGCCCAGTAGATCACCTCTTTGCACTTCCATTGCTAACAAATTATGTTGGAAGCAAAGTTGATCGCAGCAAGCTGACAATCGTTTCACCTGACTCTGGTCGAGTTCGCGTGGCCGAGCGTTGGTCAGATTTACTAGGTGGTTGCCCAATCGCTTTCATCCATAAAATGCGCGATCCCCGTATTCCAAATGAATCTTCTACCGGCAAAGTTGTTGGAGATGTAAAGGGTCAGACCTGCGTAGTTATCGACGACATGATTGATACTGCCGGAACAATCACAAAAGCTGTTGACGCTCTTTATGCCGAAGGTGCCAAGGATGTAATCATCGCGGCGACGCACGCAGTATTTTCCGGACCAGCAGTCGAACGTCTCAAGGCATCAAATGTCAGCGAAGTTGTCGTAACCGATACCTTGCCGATCCCAGAAGATTCCCGCTTCGATGGCTTAACAATCTTGCCAATCGCGCCACTTCTTGCCCGCGCTATCCGCGAGGTCTTCGAAGATGGTTCAGTTACCAGCCTCTTCGATGGCCACTCCTAAAAATTTCGCTTTTTGAGAGAGATTAGATAACCTAGCCTCTCGTTCCGGCGAGGGATTTAAAATCCGTAATCGACGGCTTGGCTCTCCTCGGACGTTGCTACACAGACGAAATCGGCAAGATTGTCGATTTGGATAGAGAGAGAAGCAAATGGCTGAAATTACTATTAACGCAACAAAGCGCACCGAATTCGGTAAAGGCGCATCACGTCGCGACCGTCGTGCTGGAAACGTTCCAGCTGTTATTTATGGTCACGGCGAGGCACCACAACACGTCGCACTTCCACTACGCGAACTTGGCGCAGCACTTAAGAGTGCAAACGTTCTGCTCGACGTTGTTGTTGATGGCAAGACCGAACTAACTCTTCCAAAGTCAGTTACAAGAAATCCACTAACCGGGGTTCTTGCACACATCGACTTAGTTATCGTTCGCCGCGGTGAGCGCGTTAAAGTTGAAGTTCCGGTTCACACAACTGGTAAGCATGACGTCGATGGAATTCTTGAGCATATGCACAACACAGTTGAAGTTGAAGCAGAAGCTACTTCGATTCCACAATTCCTAGAATTGAACATGGATGGAATGATGGCTGGCGAAACTCGTTATGCATCAGATGTCGTTCTACCTGCTGGCGTAACACTTGTTTCAGAATCAAACATGCCAGTTATTCACCTTTCAGAGCGTTCAACAATTGTTGAAGAGGTTCCGGTTGCTGAAGCTGCTGCACCTGCCGATGGCGCTGCTGCACCTGCTGCTGATGCTGCAAAAGAGTAATTAGCTAATATAAAACTAAGATAAAAATGAATAGCGATCGCTGGTTAGTTCTCGGACTAGGTAACCCAGGAGATCAATATGCATCTACTCGTCACAACATAGGCCAGATGGTTATCGACTATCTGGCCTCTGACGCTAAGTTTTCAAATCACAAATCAAAGACCCAGATTGCAGATATTCGCGTCGCCGGAAAATCGGTGGTCCTGGCAAAAACTCTTAGCTACATGAATGAGAGCGGCGCACCTACTAAAGCCCTTGCAGATTTTTATAAAATTGCGCCCGCGAATTTAATTGTCATTCACGATGAATTAGATATTGATTTCAACACGATTCGAATCAAAATCGGTGGCGGGGACAACGGCCACAATGGCTTGAAGTCATTAACCACCAACTTTGCATCACCTGATTACTACCGACTTCGAATGGGAATCGGAAGGCCTCAGGCACCGATTGATCCAGCAGACTATGTCTTGAAACCATTTAGCCAACCAGAGAAGAAAGAGCTTGCTGATTTTATTGCCAGAGGCGCACTTGCAATTGAACGGCTAATTGAAAAAGGCTTAGATTATGCGCAACAGGAATTCAATAAGTAAATCAGCCAGTATTGCGTAAGCCGGCAGCAACACCGTTTATTGTTAACAACAGCGCTCGTCTAATTAGCGGATCAACGTTCTGATCATTTCTCACTTTATGCAGCAGCGTAATCTGCAACAAATGCAGCGGGGCAAGATAGGCATCACGAACTTGTAGGGTGCGGGCAAGTATCTTCTGATCTCCTAGTAAATCCTGCTTAGCAGTCAATAGCAGAATCTCAGATTTAGTTAATTCGAATTCCGCTTCGATTGTGTCTAAGAAATGATGCAGGCTTGGGTCAACCAAACTCTTCACATACTTACGAGCCATTACTAAATCTGTCTTTGCTAGCGTCATTTCAACATTGCTTATGAAGGTGCGGAAGAAGTGCCAATCCTTCAACATCTCAGTAAGAACATCTGACTTTCCACTTTCACGTGCAGCCTTTAATCCAGATCCGACACCGAACCAACCAGGAACAATCTGTCTAGATTGAGTCCAACCAAAAACCCATGGAATAGCGCGAAGTGAAGCTAATCCACTTGCTGCATCAGGCCGGCGCGAAGGTCTGGAACCCAAGAACATTTCACCAAGCTGTTCTACTGGAGTCGATGCATAGAAATATGCCGGCAGATCTGGATGATCGATTAGTTCGCGGTAAGTTTTAAATGCACTTCCACTTACAACATCCATGCAAGAACCCCAGTCGGCAAGTGCTTCTGGACTCTGGCGCGGTGCGCGATTTAAAACTGTTGCTTCAAGGGCTGCGGCAAGTGCAAGTTCAACATTCTCTCGAGCTAAGGATGGCAGCGCATATTTATCACTGATAACTTCACCTTGCTCGGTCATCTTTATCTGGCCATCAATTGATCCCCAAGGCAATGCAATTAGCGCATCGTAAGTTGGTCCGCCACCGCGTCCGACTGATCCACCGCGACCATGAAATAAGCGCAGAGTTACACCATGTTTGATTGCAACATCGCGCAGCTTTCGTTGGGCTTTATGAATCTCCCATTGCGAAGTTGCAATACCGGCATCCTTATTTGAATCTGAATACCCAAGCATTACTTCCTGCACATTTGCCCGCATGGTTACGAGTTCGCGATAGCTCTTATCGCTTAACAAATTATCTAAAATAGTGTCAGCTGTTTGAAGTTCGGCAACAGTTTCGAGTAGTGGAGCAAAGCCAACTTTTCCAAAGAGTCCAGTAATACGAGAAAGCTCAACCGCAGCTAGAACATCCTTATGAGACTTAGTCATTGAGATTATGTAGGTTTCAATAACTTCTGGCCCAAATTTTGCAATCAAATCGCGAATTGCAATAAAGGTGTCAACAGTTTTACGGGCTGCTTCATCTAGGTTCTGTAAATTCTCTAAGCCAACGCTCTCAATTTGAGCCAGAGCGTGGTGATGGGCATCAGAATGCTCTCGAATATCCATAGTCGCATGCGTTAAACCAAAACTAGAAACAGTGCGAATAATTCGCTCAAGTAAACCGGTTGCGATTAATTCACCACGGTGAGAGAGAAGTGAATCGCGCATCAGATTTAAATCAGCAAGGAGTTGCGCTGTGCTCTCATAATCACGTCCTGCAACATGTGGGCCACCAACTGCATGTCGGCGTTGGGTAAGAATTAAGCGATGGCGGATTGCAGTTGCTTTCAAACGATAGGGCTCTTCAACATTTAATCTACGGAAGCGCTCTTCAATCTCTGGAAGTAAATCAAGATCCTTTGCAACGGATGCATCCAATTCTGGTGTTGTCCCAGAAATTCGAGTTGATACTGAAAGCGCTTGACGAAGTTGATCAAGTGATGCAGTAAGCGCACGAATAAAGTGGCCAGTTTGAAGCGTGATTGCAGCGGTCGTAACACTTGCGGTGATGTTTGGATTTCCATCACGATCGCCACCAATCCAGGTCCCAAAACTTAATGGGCGAGAAGTTGGCGAAACGGTTACACCAAGACGTTTTAGTTCATGTGCAAAATCATCTAAGACTTCCGGGATTGTTAATCTAAATAAATCATCGAGATAATAAAGAGCATTAGTGGCCTCATCTAGCGGTTCAGGACGTCCCAAACGAAGTTCATCAGTTTCCCAGAGCAGGTCGATGGTTTCGGCAAGTCTGCGATCACGTCTTGCACTTGCCGGTTGATCTAACAGTTCGGCAATCGAATTCATCTTGCTTAACACCGAACGACGAGCCGCTTCAGTTGGATGCGCAGTGAATACTGGACGGACTGAGAAATTATCAATCCAGCCCTGAATATCTTTTGTAGTGAATTCTTTACTTTCGGCTTGAACTTCAATTATGCGATCTACAGCTCTGGTTAACCAAGAGCCGCCACTGTTTCGCTCATCCGAAAGAATTCTTGCTCTGTGCACTTGCTCTGCAACGTTTGCTAGATTGAAGTAGTTACTAAAGGCTCTAACAAGTTGGACACTTTCATTAACTGAAATGTTTTCAAGAATTTCCTCGCCGCCACCTTCGCGAACAGCTTTGCGAACCTTCTCAACTAAATCGACAAGTTGTGAGCCCTCTTGGCGAACCAGCGATTCTCCCAATAATTCAGTTAATCGGCGAACATCAGCACGAAGCCCGGCATCATCTGCCTGAAATTGTGTTGTCTGCTCGCTCACTGGCTAATCATTACAGGTCTAGCACCCTGGTCGAAACGAATTAAATCCTTGAATACAATTTCTCCCATAACACCCCCATCCAGATTGGATGTGGGGCTTTTGGCGTTGTTCTGGAGGCGATGAAGTGACACTTTTATCCGCTTTCCCAGATCTTTCAATCACTACAGCTCGCACCGACGGCGAACTCGTCTGTATAAATTCGATACGTTCTTACGTGCTTGCAAACTTAAGCACAAACGCCCCGCTTCTAGTTATTGCACCTTCTACCCGAATTGCAGATGAACTTAGCGATGAAATTAGATCGCTGATTGGCGATTATGTAATTGATTTCCCGGCTTGGGAGACGCTTCCGCACGAGCGATTAAGCCCAAAGAGCGACACAGTTACAACACGAATTAAGGCACTGCATAAAATCAATTCTGCCAAGCCACCAAAAGTAATTATCACTTCTATTCGTGGCGCACTTCAACCAATCGTTAGCGACATCTTGGATGAAGAACTTATCTCTCTGGCTCTGGATAAAGAAGTATCGATGGCCAAACTAATCGAACGCCTCTCTTACTTTGGTTTCACAAGAACCGACCTGGTAGAAAAGCGCGGCGACTTTGCAGTTAGAGGTGGGATATTAGATTTATTTCCATCGGATCATGAACATCCAATTCGCTTAGATTTCTTTGGTGACACAGTCGAAGATATTCAGTATTTTCAAGTTTCAGATCAACGGACATATGAGGCAATTAAAAGTGAAATAATTGTTTATCCTGGTCGAGAACTTTTGATATCTGAAGATGTGAAAGAGAAGGCACGTTATCTTTCAGCAGAATTCCCACAACTTACTGAGATGGCAAGCAAGATAAGTGAGGGTATTTGTGTCGAAGGAATGGAATCTATCGCTGCTTTACTCAAACCAGAGTTCAAAAATATAATTGAATTCTTGCCACCAAATTTTCAGGTAGTAGTCATAGATCAACCACGCATTAAGTCTCGAGCTGCAGATTTAGTAGCAACCAATCAAGAATTTCTCGAAGCATCTTGGTCAAATGCGGCTTTTGGAACTAGCGCACCAATTGATCTCACCGGAGTAATTGCTAGTGGTGGGTAT